>DUUE01000227.1 GCA_012841735.1 Bacillota bacterium
CAAGCCAGTTCCAGCACTTTTTATTCAGCCTGCAGTCGGATTACCAGCGCATAAACCTGCCGGACAGCATCCGGCTGGCACTTGACCAGAATATCCTGAACCTGCAGACTGAAATACAGTCCCTGCTGGAGCGGGCGACAGGCAGCGTCTTAAGTTTATTCTCAAACCTGCTGGCCATGCTGGTTATCCCGCTGATGGTTTACTACCTGTTGCGCGATATGGATGCTCTCAAACGGTCGGCTGTACTGCTTTTCCCCAAAAAATACCGTTCCTGGTTTGTCTCCATGGGCAGTGAAATGGACAGGACACTGGGAGCTTATTTTCGCGGCATCCTGGTCATCAGCTTTCTCGTCGCTGTGCTGACGTATGTGGGCCTGGCCCTGATAGGGCTGGATTATGCGCTGATGCTGGGCATTCTGGCGGGACTGACAAATGTTATTCCTTATTTTGGTCCCATCATCGGTGCCATACCCGCAGTGCTCCTGGCACTGCTCATCTCGCCGGCGTTTGCCCTGAAAGCGGGGCTTGTTTATGTGGTTGTGCAGCAGCTGGAAAGCCAGGTAATTGCCCCCCAGGTCCTTGGCCGCAACCTGGGACTGCATCCTTTGGTTGTGATTTTTGTGCTGATCCTGGGGGGAAAGCTTTATGGCCTGCCCGGCCTCATTTTTGCCGTCCCCTTTACCGCCATCGCCCGCATTTTTCTCCGGCATGCCATTGATTTCGCCGCCAACAGAAACAGCAGGTAGTCGCATCACTTGTCCTTTTATTGACACATTTCATCTCCTTCTTATATAATGAACTGTGATATGATTCAGGGAGGCGTTGGCATGCTGTCCAAAGATATCCGTTCCACATTTTTAGAATTTTTCCGCGGCAAAGATCACCTTATTCTTCCCAGTTTTTCTTTAATCCCGCAAAATGACCCTACACTGCTCTTGATTGGTGCCGGAATGGCACCGTTTAAACCGTTTTTTACCGGAGAAAAGAAACCGCCCCATCCCCGGGTGGCAACATGCCAGAAATGCCTGCGCACGCCAGATATTGAGCGTGTGGGGCGCACCTCTCGCCACGCCACATTTTTTGAAATGCTGGGCAACTTTTCTTTTGGCGATTATTTTAAAGAGGAAGCCATTGAGTGGGCCTGGGAACTGGTAACCACGGGCTATAAGCTGCCGGAGGACAGGCTCTACGTCAGCATTTACCGGGATGACGACGAAGCATTTGAGATCTGGCATAAAAAAATCGGCCTGCCGGCCGGGCGCATATACCGGCTGGGCAAGGAAGACAACTTCTGGGAGATTGGTACCGGGCCGTGCGGGCCCTGTTCGGAGATTTATTATGACCTGGGCCCGG
Source organism: Bacillota bacterium (assembly GCA_012841735.1). Classification (GTDB taxonomy): domain Bacteria; phylum Bacillota; class Dethiobacteria; order Dethiobacterales; family Dethiobacteraceae; genus DUUE01. The sequence goes on from DUUE01000227.1 coordinate 1,354, forward strand.
AGCGGGGCTGCGGCCGGCCAAACTGCGAAGTAGGCTGTGACTGCGACCGTTACCTGGAAGTCTGGAATCTGGTATTTACCCAGTTTAACTGTTGTGAAGACGGCTCATACCAGCCGCTGACCCAGCGCAATATTGACACCGGAGCCGGGCTGGAGCGCCTGGCGCTGGTCCTGCAGGGAGTAAACAACCTGTTTGAAATTGATACGGTGCGCCCGCTGTTGCAGCATTTCTGCACCGCCACCGGCCAGGAGTACGGCAAAGACGCGCAGCATGATATTTCTCTTAGGATTTTGACGGAACATGTGCGCGGCATTTGTTTTTTAATCGGCGACGGGATTTTGCCCGGAAATGAAGGGCGCGGTTACGTCCTGCGCCGGCTGCTGCGGCGTGCCGTCCGCCACGGCAAACTGCTGGGCAGGGATGAACCTTTCCTGTACCGGGCTGTGGACCTGGTGGTGGACGAGTATGGCGCTTTTTATCCCGAGCTGCAAAAAGGGCGGGAGTATATCACCAAGGTTGTCCGCCTGGAAGAGGAGCGCTTTCATGAAACCCTGGAACAGGGGATGAAGATCCTGGCGGAACTGATGTCTGCCACGGGCAGAAACGGTGTTTTCGCCGGTGCAGATGCTTTTAAACTGTATGATACGTACGGTTTCCCCATAGATTTGACCAGGGAAATCCTGGCGGAAAACGGACTAAGCCTTGACGAAGCAGGCTTTCAGGCGGCGCTGGAAGCACAGCGCCTGCGCGCCCGCAGCGCACGGAGCGCCAATACCTACGGGACAGCAGATGCCGCTTATGAGGAAATTAAAGGCTTGGCAACGGCTTTTACCGGATACGGGGAACTGCAGACAACAACGGAAGTGCTGGCCATCCTGCAGGACGGCAGGCGCGTAGCGCAGGTAAAAGCGGGGGAAGAAGCGGAAGTGGTGCTGGCCGCCACCCCCTTTTACGGTGAGCGCGGCGGCCAGGTTGGCGACAGGGGGCTGCTTGCCTCCGGGACCGTTAAAGCGGAAGTAAACGCTACAAAAGTGACTCCCGACGGCCAGACAGTACACCTGGTCCGCATCGGTGAGGGCGTGCTGCAGACAGGTGACATGGTGCAGGCGGTTGTGGAAGACGGGAGACGGCGTGCAGTCTGCCGGAATCATACCGCCACCCATCTTGTGCACAAGGCGCTGCGTGAAGTGCTGGGCGAGCATGTACAGCAGGCCGGTTCCCTGGTTGCGGCAGACAGGCTGCGCTTTGACTATAGCCATTTGCATGCACTCACAGCCGACCAGTTGCAGGCTGTGGAAGAACGTGTCAACGAAATCATCTGGCAGAATGCCCCTGTAAGCGTTGCCCTGGCCACACTGGAAGAGGCCAGGGCCATGGGGGCCACCGCCCTCTTTGAGGAAAAATACGGTGACAAGGTGCGTGTGGTCAGTGTCGGTGACTACAGCATGGAATTGTGCGGGGGAACACATGTCCGGAGCGCAGGTGAAATCGGCCTCTTTAAAATTGTCTCCGAATCCGGCATCGGCGCCGGCCTGCGCCGGATCGAAGCGCTGACAGGCGCCGCCGCTTATGAATGGTTTGCCGCCCGCAACAGGCTCCTGGAAGAGGCGGCTGCCCGGCTGAAAAGCGAGCCGCTGCAGGTGCCGGAAAAAATCGCCAACCTGCAGTATGAACTAAAAGAGGCGCAGCGTGAAAACCAGAGGCTGCAGTTAAAACTGGCCGGGATGGAAGTTGACGGTCTGCTTGACCGGGTAAAAACAACCGGCGGCGTGCAGGTTTTAAGCGCCAGGGTAAGTGCGGGCAATATGGAAACACTGCGCGAAATGGCCGACCGTCTGAAACGAAAAATCGCCTCAGGTATTATTGTGCTTGGTGCCGTGGCTGAAGGCAGGGTGCTTTTGGTGGGTGCGGCCACACCTGATCTGGTGCAGGCAGGATTTCATGCCGGCAAACTGATTGGTGAAGTGGCCCGGTTAACGGGCGGCGGCGGCGGCGGGAGGCCGGACATGGCGCAGGCCGGAGGCAAGGATCCCGACCGGCTGGATGATGCCCTGAAAAGCGTCCATGATTTGGTGCAAAAGCAAAAACAGTGACAGGAAAATTTGGGAAATGCGCGAATAAGATAGTAAGATCCTGCCTGTGGGGGTGAAGGGTATGGAGAACTTTGACCAGACAATGAAGTTTAAACGGACTACAGACGAAGAAACTTATCAGGCAAAAGACGTTTTCCGTGTTGTTTACGGCGCGCTGAAGGAAAAAGGGTATAATCCCATTAATCAGATTGTCGGGTATCTGCTGTCGGGTGATCCCGCGTATATTACCAGCCACCGGAACGCCAGGGTGCTTATCCGCAAGCTGGAGCGGGATGAACTGCTGGAAGAACTGGTGGGATCGTATTTATCACTGCTGGACAATCAGGTGTAAAAACAAAATGGAGTATCGTATCCTGGGAAAGACGGGAATCCATGTTTCCCGTCTTTGTTTTGGTACACTGACACTGGGGCCTTTGCAAAGCAACCTCCCTCTGGAACAGGGGGCGGAC
>DUUE01000434.1 GCA_012841735.1 Bacillota bacterium
CGTCCCCGCCGTACTGGTGGCCGTAATAATAGGCGTGGTTGATTTTGTCATAGGTTGAGGTATCCGCAATGCGTGTATAGCTGTCCCGGGGAATATCTATGATCTGGACCGTCTTCTTGTCAAAATTGACGACAAAAATTTTGATGGTATCTGTCCGGTAAACGGAATAAATGCTGTCCCGCTCCCTGTTGCCGTCAAAGCCGAGCAGAACAATACTGACAATATTTTTGTTAAAATAGTCTTCCTCCTCCGGGACCGGTGTTGCCGGCTCCGGATTGGTGTCTTTATGCTGCGGCAGGGGCGGCTTGGTAAAGAGATCTTCCGGCGAAAGTACCCGGTAAGAATACCAGGCGACGTAAGCCAGGGAGAAAAACAACAGCAGCAGAACTGCCAGGAGTACCTGTTGCGAACGTTTCAGGTTTTTCACTTTGGCAAAAAGGCCGCGCCTGCGGAAGCGCGCGGCTGCCTGCCGTCCGTTTACCGTTCTGTAACCGTTCATCCTTCCCTCCAGGGTATACCAAAAAGTGTTAGATGTTATAAATTTCGACATAAAAAAAGTAATCCCTTTAAAATATTACGGTAATTTTTGCCTGCGGGCAAGAGGCCCGGCGGCCGGATACACAGCCATGACAGGTCAGACAATGTAAACGGGATTGGTAAAAATCCAGGGCTTTTTTTTCAGGTATGCTTCCAGCCTGTATGTCCCCGGGGCCTCAAGGGGCACATCCAGGGTGTTATGCCGCAGGGTGGCAAGTATGTGCCCGTTATGTACCAGTATGAGCGTTACATCACGCGGCCGCTGTTTGGGGCAGGCTGCCACCAGGCGCATCCCGGGGGTAAAGGGGATGCTCTCCCCCGGCAGGGCGACGGCCGCTTCCGCGCGGGCGCAAAAGTAAAAACCGTCCGCTTCCGCCGCCAGCCGGTTGACAATAATATTGCGCCCCCGGCGGAGAGCGGTATAAATCTGTGCTTTGGCCTCCTGTAGCTTTGGAGAAAGGGGTGCGGGCAAGAGCAGGCAGTTGGTGGCCGTGCGGAAGAGGTAACTGTAGGGGAAAATCCGGCGGCACAGCGGCCCGCGGCGGATATGCCAGTCATGGGCATCGGAGCCGGCAATGGCGGTCAGGCGCTTTTTTTGTGTCAGCAGATCAAAGCGGGCCAGTGCTTCCGGGCAGGGGCCGGTGATGGGGCCTTCCGGGTTCAGGTAGGCGTAATAAAGGCCCTGTGCCAGGGTTTGCACTCCGTCCCGCCAGGCTGAACACCAGTTCCAGACTTCAATGCCGCAAAAACCGTCCACTTCCCAGTTTTCCCATGGGTAAGTGATGCCGTCCATTACCAGGGGGGAGCCTTTTTCAAAGGGGTGGGCAATAAAGCCGAGGCCGCCCTGCCTGTTGACCGCATCAATTACCGCCTGGGGGTTGTCGTCATCCGGCGCAATCTCTTCACTGATGCCCAGGGCCAGGTAGTGGTGCTTCCTGCGGTTGATTTCACTGCCGCAGAGGACAAGCACCCCGTGGTGGTAGCCTTCTTCGGCCAGGCCGCGCAGCGTATGGTGATCCGTGATAATAATAAAGTCCAGGCCGCTGGCCGCCGCGTCACGGGCAATCGCTTCTACCCCGGACGAGCCGTCCGAATAGGCGGTGTGGATATGGATGTTTCCCAGAACCGGAAACAAGGCCGGACCACCTCTCCCGTAGACACTCTTACTACTTTATTATGGCCGCCGCCTGCAAATTCCTGCCGCGGCCCCGCACGCACAAGTAAAAAAGCCGCCCCGGGGGC
>DUUE01000065.1 GCA_012841735.1 Bacillota bacterium
CCAGGGTCGCAACATCCTCCTTGAGGGAAGCAACAGCCCGGGCCGCCCTCCTGTAGGCACGAACACGGTAGCGGTCCTCTCCGCGCAGGGCAAGTAGCGTGGCCGTCCGGGCCAGCATTTCCGCCACTTCACTGTTTTTCACGGGTATCACTCCGTTTGTTATGTCCACTAAAGCAATCATAGTTTGTCTCTGACCTTACAAAGCTTGCAGTTTTTGCGGCAGAAAAAACCGCCCGCCACTTTGTGGCTGACGGCATATCCAAGTATTAATATAACTCGGCCAGGAGCAAGGCCAACATACGTTCATATAACAGGGAAAAAATATCCAGCAGGGGAGCGGCCAGCAAAGACTCCTTAAGCGCTATGTCCAAAAAAGGTGTGCCGATCATGCCGGCAAGTCCCACGCAAAGCAGTGCCAGTAGAACTCCTTTGGCCGTACCGGCAAGCAACCCGCCCAGGCTGTTCAGCCAGCCAAGGACAGGCAGGTGGAAAATGGCATCAACAGCCTTGCCGACAGCGGCAAAAAGGCTGTTGACAAGGGCAAAAAGCAGCAAAAACCCCAGCAAGCGCAGGATAACATCCCCCAGGCTGAACCCGGGGAGTCCGGGTGAAGAAAACAGCTTGGAGAACCAGTCCGCCACCGGTAAAACCCTGTTCAGCCGGGTAAGAAATTCAGTGCTGTAACGAACTGCCACCAGGTAGGAAACAACAGTACCGGCCAGGGCAAAGAGCTGCAGCACCAGGCCTTTTTGCCTGCCCACCACGGCATTAAAAATTACCAGGGCAAGAAGCAGGATGTCAAACCAGTTCAGCATCATTTGACATTCTTCCTGCTCAATCTGGCTTCCAGCTCGCGCATTTCCCTGCGCAGGCGGAACAGTTCATCAGCCAGATTAACGGCAGCCAGCACTGCTATTTTACTTGTGCCCAGTCGAGTGTTTTTTTCGCCATGCTGGCGCATTTTTTCATCCACATACTGGGCAATCCGCTTCATGTACTCCGGTGAAGCCTGGCTGCACATGGTGTATTCCTCATGGTAAATCTTTACATTCACACGGTTTTTACGCTCCTGGGACATGCTTTCGCCCTCCCCCGGCATTTTTCTCTATAATTCTTTCCGGCATGACATAAATCCTGCCGCCGGCCGGAAAGTCTACCGGCCACGCAGTTCAGCGCCAAATTGTGTGGCAAGGGCATTTTCTATCTGCTCATGGACGCTGTTTACCGCCTCATCACTGAGAGTGCGGTGCGGGTCACGGTAAGTGACCGCAAAAGCCAGGCTGCGCTTTCCTGCCGGAATCTGCGGGCCGCGATACTGGTCGAACAGGGCAACCGCTTCCACCAGGGAACAGCCCGCTGCGCGGATTGTGCGGATGATCTCGCCGGCAGGGACCGTTTCCGGAAGTACCACCGCCATATCGCGCAAGACGGCGGGATAACGCGGCAGTTCCCTGTAGGAGGCTGTCAGGCGCGCCTCCGCCAGGAGCTGCTCCAGATCCAGCTCCGCCGCATAGACAGGTTTCTCCAGCTCGTACTGATCCATCACCACGGGATGGATACGCCCCAGCCAGCCTGCCTGTTCCCCGCGGATAAAGACGGCGGCCGTCTGGCCGGGCTGGCACCAGGGAAGCTCCGTCCCGGCAAATTGCACATCATCAATGCCCAGACGCGAAAGCAGCGTTTCCACAATGCCTTTCAGCGCAAAGAAATCCACGGGCTGCTGTTTTTGCTGCCAGTGAAGCGGGGAGGTCCCTGTCAGGACCAGCCCCAGTGTCGTTTTTTCCTGCGGCAGTGCGCCGCCTGCGGGCAGAAAAACTGTGCCGATTTCAAACAACCCGATATCGTCCTCATTGCGGTTTTGGTTGTAAACCACTGCTTCCAGCAAGTCGGGCAAAAGCATGGTGCGCATCACACTCTGCTCTTCCGAAAGCGGGTTGGACAGGCTCAAAACACGCCGCAGTTCGCTCTCCTGCGGCACAAGCAGCCTGTCAAAATGCCGGGGACTGATAAAGGAATAACAAATTGCTTCACTTAAGCCACAGGCGACAAGGAGTTCCCTTGTTTTGCGCAGGGCACGCTGTTTTTTTGTCCGGCGGCCCTGTGTCAGCCGGCCATCCGGCAGGGTGGTGCCTATTTTGTCGTAGCCGTAAATACGGGCAACTTCCTCAATCAGGTCCACTTCCTCCTGCAGGTCGGAACGCAGGGTGGGAACGACCACATGGAGTTGTGTCCCCTCTTCCACAGTGAACCCCTGGCGCCGGAAGATATTTGCCATCTCCAGCCGGGATATCTCCAAGCCCAGCAATTTCCTTGCCCGTTCCGGGCGCAGGCTGATCTTGCGCGGGGCAACAGGGGCCACATACCGGTCAACAATATCGCCGTCCACACTGCCCGCCCCCAATAGTTCAATCAAGCGGGCGGCACGGCGGGCCGCCTCGGCGCAGCCGTTAACATCCACGCCTTTTTCAAAACGCTGCTGGGCTTCAGAGTAAAGCCCCAGAGTGCGGCCGGTACGGCGGATGCTCACCGGATTGAAATGTGCCGCTTCCAATAAGACGGTATCGGTCTGCTCCGTTACTTCCGTCGCCAGACCGCCCATCACCCCGGCCAGGCCCACCGCTTTTTCCGTATCGGCAATGACCAGCATCTCCGGCGTGAGCAACCGTTCCGTGCCGTCAAGTGTGGTCAGTTTTTCTCCCGCAAAAGCCCGTCTGACAACAATGGTGTGATCGCGTAAAGTGCGGTAATCAAAAGCATGCAACGGCTGGCCCCATTCCCACATAACATAATTGGTAATATCAACAATATTGCTGATGGGACGGACACCTGCCTGCAGCAGGCGGATCTGCATCCAGACCGGAGCAGGACCCACAGTGACATTTTTTATTACCAGTCCCGTATAGCGTGAGCAGAGTTGCTTGTCCCCGATCCTGATCTCTGGCACAGGCAGTTCCACCGTGCTGACCTGCAACGTATTGTCCGGCATTTGCACCGGTATGCCGGTTAAGGCGGACACTTCCCTGGCCACGCCCACCAGGCCGAGACAATCCGCCCGGTTGGGGGTAAGGCCCAGGATAAGTACCGGATCATTCAGGTTCAGTGCTTCAGCCAGTGGTGCGCCACAGGCAGTATGC
>DUUE01000205.1 GCA_012841735.1 Bacillota bacterium
CCCGCGGTTACGGTATTTTTGCCGAATGGATGGTGGAGGCGGCGGGCATTTTTACCGAAACTGCCGAATTTGAACCGGCACGGGCCGCCCTCTGATTTTACAGGAAAACACCCGCCCAGGGTGTTTTTTCCTTTTCTTTCATGGAGGACTAAAAATTCTTTATGTTTTTTCCGGTCAAAGGAAAAGGAATATCTTTCCGGATGTCGAATAATTCGAGCTGGAAGAAAAAATCATTATGGTAAGATTCAGGAGGAGATAAGGGGATGCTAAAAGTTTTTGTTGCCGACGACAACAGAGAATTTAGCGATTTGCTGGTGGAATATCTGGAGCAGCAGCCGGACATTGATATTGTCGGGAAGGCGTACAACGGCAGGGAAACATTGGAGCTGATTGCGGATAATCCGCCCGATGTCCTTTTGCTGGACATTATTATGCCCCACCTGGACGGCCTTGGTGTGCTTGAAGAGTTGAACAGGATGGGTGACAAGCCAAAAGTAATTATGCTGACGGCGTTCGGACAGGAGGATATTACGCGCAAAGCGGTGGAGCTGGGGGCATCCTATTACATTCTGAAACCTTTTAATATGGATGTTTTGGTGGATAGAATCCGCCTGTTGGGAGACAGGGAAAAAACAGCTCCGACTGTTACCACGCTGTCGCGCCCGGCAAAAAAATCCAGCCTGGAGGCAGATGTCACCAATATTATTCATGAAATTGGCATCCCTGCCCATATTAAAGGTTACCATTACCTGCGTGAAGCAATCATGATGGTGGTGGAAGAGGTGGACATGCTGGGGTCCGTCACCAAGGTCCTTTACCCCCGCATCGCAGAAAAATTCGACACAACCAGTTCCCGGGTGGAAAGGGCAATCCGGCACGCCATTGAAGTTGCCTGGTCACGCAATAATATTGATACCATCAGGAAATTTTTCGGCTATACGGTCAATACGGAAAGGGGCAAACCGACAAACTCTGAATTTATAGCCCTGGTTGCCGACCGCCTGCGCCTGTACGGCAGAGCCGCGCATTAATTTACCAGTCATTATTCTTTTCCCAGATCCTGCCTGCCGGGGAAGAGTCCTTCCCGGCAGGCAGTTTTTTTATGTAAAGATGTTTAATTTACAGCGCGATTAACATACTAGAAGAAAAAGGACAGGATGGAAAGCGGATGCGGTTGTCTTTTGCCTCGGCAGAGATAAAGGGGCCGGCCCGGGCGGGACGGCGGACAAAAACGCTGGCGGAGCGCCTGGAGCCGGGCGATATTGCCATTATTGACCACCGGGACCTGGACGAGCTGGCGGCCCGTTCCCTGGCGGACCGCAGGGTAAAAGCGGTTATTAACGCAGCTGCTTCCATTTCCGGCAAGTACCCCAACAACGGCCCCCAGGTTTTGTGGCAGGCCGGGATTTTTCACCTGGACCTGGCGGGGGACGGGCTTTTTGCCGCTGTCCGGGACGGCGACCGGCTGACGGTGCGCGGGAATGAAATCTGGCGCAACAATGAACTGCTGGCAACGGGACGGGTGGTGGACGGCGAGCTGATTGCGGAGCAAATGCGCCTGGCGGAAAAAAACCTGGACAGCCTGCTGGGAGCCTTTGTGCAGAATACGCTGGATTATGCGCTGCGGGAGAAGGAGCTGATTCTGGGGGGCCTGGAGTTTCCCCGGCTGAATACGTCCTTTGCCGGCCGTCATGCGCTGGTGGTGGTGCGCGGCAAATCCTACAGGGAAGACCTGCGGGCAATCAAGCACTACCTGGATGAAATCAAACCCGTCCTGGTGGCGGTGGACGGCGGGGCGGACGCTCTCCTGGAATACGGCTACATCCCGGACCTGCTGGTGGGCGACATGGACAGTGTCAGTGACGCCGCTTTATGCAGGGCACGGGAAAGGGTGGTCCACGCCTACCCGGACGGATACGCCCCCGGGATGGAAAGAATCCGGCGCCTGGGGCTGGACGCCAGGGTGATGCGGGCGCCGGGCACCAGCGAGGATATTGCCCTGCTCCTTGCTTATGAAGGCGGCGCCCGGCTCATTGCGGCGGTGGGCACGCACTCCAATATGATTGATTTTCTGGAAAAGGGCCGCAAAGGGATGGCCAGCACTTTTCTGGTACGGCTGAAAGTGGGGAACAGGCTGGTTGACGCGCGGGGCGTGAGCCAGCTGTACCGCCACCGTGTTTCCGGGCGCTCCCTGCTTCTTTTGACGCTGGCCGCAGGCATTCCCGCCCTGGTCATGGCCTGTGCCAACCCCACTGTCCGGCACCTTTTCCGCCTGCTGGCCCTGCGTGTACGTCTGGCTTTATAAGGAGGTCCCTATGCTGCGCCTGCGCGACCATATTATCTCCCTGGTGGCAGTGTTTCTTGCCCTGGCCCTGGGGATTTTAATCGGCACCGGTTTCAGCGAGGATATGCTGGTGACACAGCAGCGCCTGCTGATTGACCGCCTGATGCTGGAATTCAGCGACCTGCGGGCGGAGCAGCACCGGCTGGAGGCACAAATCCAGGAACAGAAACGCGACCTGAATTTATGGGAACAGTACCGGGAAGCCCTGTACGACATGCAGGTTCCCGGCAGCCTGGCCGGGCGGAAACTGGCCCTGGTCTGCCACGCAGCGGAGCTGCCGGAGACGGTACTGACACTGCTGGCGGATGCGGGGGCGGAACCGGTGGCCGTGCTGCGGGTGGCGGAAAAAAGAGCAGGGGGGCAGGCCGCCGCCGGCCTGGGACGGGCGGTCTGCAGCCTGCTTGCCGCCGGTGAGGCGGAGGGGCAGGCGCAAATGTTGCAGGAATTGCAGCAGGACGGCCGGCTTTCCCCGGAGCTGCTTTTGCCGGAGCGGGCGGATACCATGCTGCTTTTTCTGGGTGAAAAAGAGCGGGTGGACACGGTTTTTGTGCAGGAATTGGCGGCTGCGGCCGCGGACTGCGGTCTCCCCCTGGTGGGCCTGGAAAACAGCGGGGTAAAAAAATCGGCCCTGGAAACAGTGAAGGCTGCCGGCATGTCCACCATTGACAACGCGGAAACTGTCTTTGGCCAGTTTTCCCTGCTGGCCGTGCTGCAGGGAGTGCCGGGCAATTACGGGATAAAAGCCGGCGCCGATGCCTTTCTGCCCGTCTTCAGGGAGGTGCCGTAATGCTTGTTTCCGCCGTGATCCCGGCTTATAACGAGGAAAAAACAATTGCCGCCACCGTGTCGGCCCTGCAGTCTGTCAGCGCCGTCGGTGAAATTGTGGTGGTGGACGACGGTTCCCGTGACCTGACGGCGGAGAAGGCAAAGGCGGCGGGGGCAACAGTTGTCAGCCTGCCGCGCAATGCGGGCAAAGCCGGAGCTTTGGCCGCAGGGGTGAAACATGCCCGGGGGGACATTCTCTGTTTTGTGGATGCGGACCTGGGAGCTTCGGCCGCCGGGTTTGCCCGTTTAATCCCTCCCGTGGTCACAGGCGAGGCCGATATGGTCATTGCCGCCTTCCCGCCGGCCGCCCGCCGGGGCGGTTTCGGCCTGGTCAAAAACTTTGCCCGGGCGGCTATTCGCCTGGGCGGCGGTTTTGACAGCACAAGCCCCCTGTCCGGCCAGCGCGTCCTGCGGCGTGAAGTCTGGGAGCAGGCGGGGTGCGGCCTGCGGGGTTTTGGCGTGGAGGTGGGGCTGACAATCGGGAGCCTGCGGCGGGGATTTTGTGTCTGTGAAATAGCGGTGGAGATGACACACCGGGAAACGGGGAGGAACCTGGCCGGCTTTTGGCACCGGGGACGCCAGTTGGCGGATGTGGTGAGGACGTGCGGTTATTTGTGGCTGAAGCAGAGGGAGTGAAAATCATGGCGCAATTTTTATATCTTGTCATCAGCCTGGCGGACGCCTTGCTTGCGGCGCCCCTGTGGGCGGAGCTGGCATGTCTTGCCGGTCACCTGGCGCCCAACTACCGCGGGAAAGCAATCCCGCAAAGTATGGGGACGATCTTCCTGCCGGTTTTTCTGCCGGCGGCGGCCTGGGCCCATGCCACGGAACTGCTGGCGCCTCACATGTTATGGCGCACCCTGCTGATTGTTTTTGCTTTCGGCCTGCTCGGCCTGGCGGATGATATCTGGGGCAACCCGCGCGCCAAAGGTTTTAGCGGCCATTTTACCCGGCTCCTCCGGGAGGGCAGTGTTACCACCGGGCTGCTCAAGGCTGTGGCCGGTTATTTTGCCGCGCTGGCAGCCGTAAGCGGCCTGCCCGCTTTTTTCCCGCTGCCATTCCTGCGGGCGGCGCTCGTGGCTTTGTCCGCCAACCTGTTAAATCTGCTGGATTTGCGGCCCGGCCGCTCCCTGAAAGCTTTTTTTCTCCTGGCCCTGCTGCTGGTGCTGCTTGTGCCAAAGGATGCGGGAGCGCTTCTGCTGCTGCCCTTTTTACTGGCGGCTTTTATCCTCTTCCCCCGCGATCTTGCCGGCGGCGGCATGCTGGGCGATGCGGGCGCCAATGTGCTGGGCGCCGTGCTGGGCCTTTATGCGGTGCTGTTCGGCGGCAATCTGCTCCAGCTTGCCTCCCTGGCCATCCTGGCGGTGGTACACGTCCTGACAGAGAAGGTATCACTGTCCGCCGTGATTGACAGGCAGCCGCTTTTGCGTTTCCTGGATCATTTGGGGCGCACCGGGCAGGCGGAATAAAGCGGCGGGAGGAATTACACACATGCCGGAGAAGAATAAAAGGATGGCGAATCATGTATAGCAGTCGCACGGCGGAAGTCCTGGCTGTCCGCCCCCAGTCCGGGGCCTGCGAGGAACTGCTTGTCCGCCTGCGGGACGGACAGGCCAAAGCGCTTAACTATCTCCCCCTGACGGGTCCGGCCGCCGCGGGGGATCTTGTTGTGCTGAACACTACGGCCGTGGAACTGGGGCTGGGCAGCGGCGGCTACCATTTTGTGATTTTGAACCTGTCCCGGCCGGAACGGGACGGCAGCGGTGCCGGGCATATCATGAAACTGCGCTATACACCGCAGCAGGTAAAAGTCCTGGCGGTGGAGGAAGAGGCTTCCCCCTACCATGCTGTCATGAAAGAAGCCGCCGGCCTGGACGGCATGCCCGTCATTGTGGCCGAACTGCACAGCATGCTGGCGCCGCTGGCCCTGGCCCTGCAGGAAAAAAAGCCCGGCATCAGCCTGGCTTATGTGATGACGGACGGCGGGGCGCTGCCCGCCTTTCTCAGCCGGGCTGTTTCCGCTTTAAAAGAACGGGGGCTGCTTGCCGGGGTTGTAACCTGCGGTCATGCTTTTGGCGGGGACCTGGAAGCTGTTACTGTCTACAGCGGCCTGCTGGCGGCAAAGCATGTCCTGCAGGCGGACGCCGCCATTGTCTGTATGGGGCCGGGGGTGGCGGGCACGGGGACGCCTTTCGGTTTTTCCGGCCTGGAAATGGGCGACAATCTGAACAGGGCCGGTTCCCTGCAGGGGCGGCCCATTGCCCTGCCGCGCATCAGCTTTGCGGACCCCCGCCGGCGCCACCGCGGGCTGTCCCATCATACACTGAGGGCGCTGGTGACTGCGGCCCTGGTGGCTGTGGACGTGCCCCTGCCGGTGCTGACGGGCGGGGAGGCCGACTATCTTTCCCGCCAGATTGCGGACTGCGGTCTTGCCCAGAAACACCGTCTTTACCGGTATGACAAGCTTACCCTGGACTGCCTCGGGCAGGATTACGCCCTTTGCCGGACCATGGGGCGCACACCGGCGGCGGACCCGGCTTTTTTCCTGGCGGCGGTGGCCACCGCCGTGCATACGGCGGCCGTGCTGGACGGCAGTGTTACTGAATGCGCTGCCGGATAAACTCGCCCAGTGTCAGGTTCGGCGGCAAGGTGCGTAAAAAACAGCGCAACTCCGCCACTGTACCGACAAATAGAAAACGGCCGGGTAAAGTGATTGTCTGCATGCCTCAATCCTCCCTGCACAGTACATCTGGTGCAGCTTATGGGGCGGGGTGAGAAAATATGCCTGGGAGGTGCAAGATGCGGGAAAAAACCGTTGCGCGGGAGATTAAGTACGCGGGGAAAATTATCACTGTCCGTGTGGATAAAGTGGAGTTGCCGGACGGGAAAACCGCCAGCCGGGAAGTGGTGGAGCACCCGGGAGCGGCGGCGGTCCTGGCGGTGAACAAGTCCGGGGAAGCTTTTTTTGTGCGCCAGTTCCGCAAAGCGGTGGAAAAAGAACTGCTGGAAATCCCGGCGGGAAAGCTGGAAGCGGGGGAAGACCCGCGCGCATGCGCAGCCAGGGAGCTGGCGGAAGAAGTGGGCATGGCCGCAAATGATTTGCGCCTGCTGGCGGCATTTTACACCTCCCCCGGTTTTGCCGCGGAAAAGCTTTACGTATACCTGGCTACAGGGCTACATCCCGTGGCGTCATCCGCCCCGGAAGATGAATTCCTGGAGCCGGTGCGCCTGCCCCTTGCGGAAGCCGTGCGTATGGCCCGCACCGGTGCAATTGAAGATGCCAAGACTCTGGTTGCCCTGCTTTTGGCTGCGGACCGGGGCCTTGCTCCCTGACCCTGTCATATCCGCCAAAGCTGCAGCATAAACTGTCCCATGACGGACAAGTTTGGAGGGACAGTGATGCGGCAGGGGCGCAGGACAGTTTCCGCTGCAAGACATTTGCAGGAAAATTATCTTATCTATGTGGCCGTGTTTGTGGCACTGACGGCGGGCATTGCGGCGGGGGCGCTCTCTGTGCGGCAGTTGAGCGAGGACCAGGTCAGTGAGCTGAACCGGGTGTTTTTCAGTTTTGTGGATTACCTGTCCGGGGAACATGCACTGAATCATACAGTTATCCTGCAGCGATCGCTGCTGCAAAACGGGTTGCTGGTACTGCTTTTCTGGCTGTGCGGCCTTTTCTTTTTCGGCTTTTTATTTTCCCTGGGGCTGGTCTTTTACCGCGGTTTTTGTCTCGGCTTTACAGTGGGTTTTCTGGCAGGACAAAATGCACTGCAGGGAATGGTTTTTGCCACGGCGGCCGTCCTGCCGCAAAACCTGCTTTATGTTCCGGCCATTGTGCTTGCCGGTGTGCTCTCGACGGCCGTTTCCCTGCGCCTTTTGCGCCGGCGCCTCCGGCGGCAGCCGGCACCGGCCGGGAACGACCTGCTGCAGTATACGCTGGTCGTCCTTTTGCTGGCAGTTTTTTTTGCCGCCGGCAGCCTGGTGGAAACCATGGTCACCCCGGTGCTGATGCGGGCGGTGGTTACTGTCTTCTGAAAAAGAAAAACAGGGAGGGACAGGCTTTTTGCGGTTCTCAAAAGGCCAGGCCGACATATTGTTTAACTGAGAAGCCGCCACCGGCCGGGAGGTGTGTGATGCTAATACTTGTAACACGGCGTTTCCTGCGTTTGTTTTTTGTCCTGCTGCTGCTGTTTTTTTTGCTGCCCCTTGTGTCTTTTTACATAAACGGGGCCTTGCGCCCGGAGCCGGCCGGCTTTTACCCGCCGCAGGCACAGGCGGTCGCCGCCCGCCCGGGCGGCGCGGAAGCGGGAAAGGCATGCAGCCTGCGGACAAGAATCGTGTTCTATATACATGATTTTTACCAAAATGGGTTATGATTTTCCTGAATGAAAAGGATTTTGTCCAAATTGTGACGAATATTTCCGAATATAGGAAACCGGAGTATGTTGTTAAAGGAGCAGTCTTATGCAAAGAACATTGCGGGATTTTATCGCCTATTTATCTGTTGAAAAAGGCCTGGCCACCAATACACTGGAAGCATACAGGCGCGATATCACAAGTTTTGCCCACTTTTTAAAGCAGAACGGTGTGGCCGGCTTTGAAGAAGCCCAACGCCGTCATATTGTTGCTTACCTGCAGAGCCTGCAGAAATGCGGCAGGGCGGCTTCCACGCTTTCCCGCAACCTGGCATCAATCCGTTCTTTCTTCAACTACCTGTTTGCGGAAAAACGCATAGGCGAAAATCCTGCTGCCGACATGGAATCGCCCAAGCTGGAAAAAAGGCTGCCCCGTGTTCTTTCCACCCAGGAAGTGGACCTGCTTTTGGAACAGCCCGACTGCCGGAAAATTGGCGGCATGCGGGATAAAGCCATGCTGGAGATGATTTATGCCACGGGTATCCGTGTTTCCGAACTGATGTCACTGGATGTGCCCGATGTAAACCTGGATGCAGGTTTCGTCCGCTGTCTCGGCAAAGGATCCAAGGAGCGCCTCATTCCCCTGGGTTCGGTGGCTGTTCGCCATATCGACCAGTATTTACTCTACAGCCGTCCCAAGCTGGTCAGGGATGAAAACGAACGCGCCCTTTTTGTCAACCAGCACGGCAAGCGGCTGACACGCCAGGGCTTTTGGAAAATACTGAAAAAGTATGCCCATCTGGCGGGCATTACCAAGGATATTACCCCGCATACCATCAGGCATTCTTTTGCCACTCACCTTTTGGAAAACGGGGCGGACCTGCGCTCTGTGCAGGAAATGCTGGGCCACGCGGATATCTCCACCACGCAGATTTATACACAGGTGACAAGGCGCAAACTGCGGGATGTGTATGAAAAAGCCCATCCCCGTGCTTAAGTAAGGAGCAAAAGAAAAGATGAAAATCAGGCGCATCATGATGATTGTCCTTGACGGTTTAGGCGTGGGGGAGTTGCCCGACGCCTCTCTTTATGGCGATGCGGGCAGCAACACGCTTGCCCATACGGCCGCCGCCGCCGGGGGGCTCTCGCTTCCTGTCCTGGGATCTTTCGGCCTCGGCTGCCTGGCGGAGGTGGCCGGCGTTCCCTGTGTTGCCGCCCCCAAAGCCGCGTACGGCAAGATGGCGGAAAAGTCCAAAGGCAAAGACACCACCACGGGCCACTGGGAGATGACGGGAATTGTGCTGGAGCGGGCTTTTCCCGTCTTTCCGGACGGTTTCCCGGAAGAAATCATCGGCCCTTTCACAAAGGCCATCGGCCGGCCTGTCCTGGGAAATACCAGGGCTTCAGGCACGGAAATTATTAAAGAACTGGGGGAGGAACACCTCCGAACCGGTTACCCCATTGTTTATACTTCCGCCGACAGTGTTTTCCAGCTTGCCGCCCATGAAGAGGTGGTACCGCTTCCCACTTTGTATCAATGGTGCGAAACGGCCCGGGAACTGCTGCGCGGTGCATATGCGGTGGGCAGGGTCATTGCCCGCCCCTTTGCGGGGCAGGCGGGCAGTTTTTTCCGCACGCCCAACCGGCGTGACTATTCCCTGCTGCCGGAGAAACCCACGCTCCTGGACCGCCTGGTTGCCGCCGGTCATGAGGTGCTGGGTATCGGCAAAATTGCGGACATTTTTGCCGGGCGCGGCATCACCCGTATCGTCCACACCAAAAACAACGACGAGGGCATGCAGGCCGTGCTGGACGGCATGGACAGCTGCCCGGGCGGCCTGATTTTCGCCAACCTGGTGGATTTTGACATGGTTTACGGTCACCGCAATGATGCGGTGGGGTATGCCCGGGCCCTGGAGCGGGTGGACGGCCAGCTGGCGGCGGTTACGGAGAAAATGGACGCAGCAGACCTGCTGATC
>DUUE01000350.1 GCA_012841735.1 Bacillota bacterium
AAGCAGGTGTCAGGTGAAACAGCCTGAACTCGTCAACAATTTTCACTACACCATAAAATTCATCCTGCGGCATAATCTCTCCCCACGGTCCATACCGGGGAGCATCCGGCAGCAGGTTTGCATACCAGGGTCTTTTTACCTCCCATAAAGCCTCCGGCCGCATATTGCCAATAAAGGCCTGGTGTGGTGCGTAATTCCTTGCTTCCTCAAAAGTGCGCAGCCGGCTGTAGAGCTGTTCCAAAAGCTTGTCACTTTTTTTGATTTCCCGCACAGGTTTGGAACCATAGCGGACAAGATCAGGTACATGTGCCAAAAAATAAGATACACCTTTGACAACGGGATATGACATATACGGCCTCCTATGATTGCTTAATACAGTCCACTAATACTCAACAGCAGTTAGCCTGTTTTCACCCACCTGGCTCACAGCCCCGCGGATGCTTTGATTCGAGCTTAAGCCGCCGTTAAAGAAAACAGCATAAAAAGGATCCTGGGGGCTGTCTGTTACTCTCATGCCTATCACCCTGTCCATCTTGGGCAGCTGTAATTGTTCAGTTTTTCCGGTACTGATAATTGCATTGGCCGCTTTGGAGTTAAACAGTGTCATTTCGTTTCCTTTGCCGGAACCGCTGATAAATTCAGCTATCATGATCACTGTTTCAATACCCTGGGCGGCACAGGCGTCGGCAGTAAGCGCCATATCCAACTGGGGATGCCCCCCGCCTTCCTTGGTAATAACAACTCCGTCCACCTGCAGATACAATTTTGCCACTTTCGCCGCCATCAGTGCGGAACGTTTCTTGTCGTCCAAAGACAGGGGCGCGTCTTTGAGGATAACTCCCACAAAGTTTAAATCTTTGCCGTGCCTGCGGTAGAGTTCCTTGATTACGGGATGATTCTGATGGGTATATGTAGGTTCTGAAATGCGGATATTTTCATAGTCATTGTTGACAACGGCACCGTCCAGAAATTCATTGGGGTGCATGATGGTGGGAAGCAGGTTTTTGACATTGTGGCCGTAGACCAGCGGTTCATCCGCTTCCCGGATGGAATAGAGCTGGCAGACATAGGCAACCCTGGGCAATTCCGGACTGACATGAGATGCATTTAAATCATAAACAGTCTCTCTTGCAGGTGTGACGGCAACAGCCGCTTCCGCCAGGTATTTGGCTGCTCTCAAGCCGGCTTTTTTCAGGGCCCGTGCATATTCAACCATGCTGATTTCCGGATGCGGGCGTGCTATCAGAACAACCTGCCATAATTTGCTGAAGTGGGACAAAGCGGCCGCCGGTCCGCTCATATCCAACACCGACGTAAACTTGCCCGGATATTGCCAGGTTTCCAGCACCGCGACCCCTTCCAGCACAACTGTCGTGCCGCTGCCCACCTGTTCCATGGGGCTGATCACGCCCGGAAACACCTGGCCCGACCCTTCAGTCTTAACCCGGGGCTGAATAATATCGGCTACCTGGATAATGCGACAGCTTTCTCCCGGTGCCGCCAATTCAATTTCTACCGCGGCAAAGGCATTTTCCTCATTTATCAAGGCAATAAGCTCATCCTTGCAGATTGTCAGGGTTTGGCCGGCAACCCCGGTAACATCTCCGAATTCCACTCTGTTTATTTCAACAGCCACTTCTTTTAATCTCACTGCATACTCCCCCTTTGTCATATCCTCTCCGCATCTAAGATGCATTACCTGCATCTTCGGTCAACAGAGACAGTGCTTTTTTTACAAGCTCCTTGCGCGCCAACACTTCACGCTCGGCGGAAAGGTTGTAGTCCCCCAGAGGGCTGACAATGCTTTCACCGCGAAGAATCCTGTTGGAACCGACCATTTCTGCAATGGGGGTCATGCTGGCAACCTGGACAACCGGTATTCCTGCCCGGTCTATTTCTTTGGCTATCACTGCACCGCAGCGAGTACTGGTCCCTCACGTTGAAGTCAGGATAACACCGTCCACTCCTGCCGCAATTAAAGCCCGTGCCATTTCACGACCAAACCTCTGGCCGTTGGCAATGGGCGTCACAACGCCTGTAGTACTAAAAAACTCATTGTACAGTGCGCCGAGATAATGCTCCTCCTCCAGGGCGCGTAAAGCATCTACAGGCACCAGACGGTTGGGGTTTTCATTGACGTATGAGTTGTCATAACCCCCGTGATTTACTTTATAATCTTTGCTCTGCAGGGCACTCACGCCTGCTATGCTGTAGCGGCCCCATTTGGTGGCATTGCCGGCCTCAATGCCGTCCGGGTTGCCCATGGGATACAAGCCGCCGTCCGTAACAATGGCAATTGTGGCTTTGCTTAAGTCGGAAACCGGCTTGGCCGGTTGGACTGTCTCAAAATCTGGCAGAGGAACTTCGGAAACAAATTCCTCTTTTCTGATTTTTGCCAGCAGCATATCGACCGCCCTTTTTGCCCCGTGGTGTTCCGCCATTATATTCCTTTTAATACCCTGTTTGAAATAATGATCCTCCTCAGGGTGAACTTCTTCCCCCATTGCCAGTTTGTAGGCAACGGCCGACAGTTTGGCAATTGTGTCCCTCATGGTACGGGCGGTGCTCCCGGCTTTGACGATAACAACATCACTTTTGTAAAGTTCCGTCCCCGGGTTTTCATCATACATTGCCGTTACTGCCGGTATTTTAAGCTCATTAAGTACACGCTTGCAGATTTCCCCGCAGGCGACACCATAACGTCCCGCATTAAATGCCGGTCCGGCCAGGACAATATCCGGTGCATATTGTTTTATCAGCTCTATTACTTTGTTTGCAGCCTCTTCAGTATGTTCGGCAAAATAATTGTCGCCGCAAATAACAGTGGCCACGACCTCCAGCGAAGGGGGTAGGGCAAGGCCGGGACCGACAGCGCCGGCAACTACCCGCGGCATGATATCTGCTTTATCCTCTCCCCCTACTCC
>DUUE01000017.1 GCA_012841735.1 Bacillota bacterium
GGGCTGAAGACGTACAGGGAACGTTTTATTGCGGCCATGGATGATGATTTTAACACGGCAGACGCACTGGCAGTCCTGTTTGATCTGGCCCGCGAAACAAATACTTACCTGAAAAGTCCCGCCCCTGCACGGAGTGTGGTGGAAGCAACGCTGGCTCTTTTTGAGGAAACGGGCGCTGTTTTGGGGTTTTTCCGGGAAAAAGGGCAGGAGGATGCGGCCTTTGCCAACAAAGTGAACACCCTGCTTGAACAGCGCCAGGCGGCACGTAAGGCTAAGGACTGGGCGGCGGCCGATGCCATTCGTGATGAACTGGCAGCCATGGGTGTCATTGTGGAAGACACCCCGCAAGGCCCCCGCTGGCGGAAGAAATAATGGATTACCGGCACATCTCTCCTTTGTTGCTGGCGTATGTGGGGGATGCTGTTTTCGACCTTTATGTGCGGGCAAAACTTGTCAGGTCCCTGCGGCTGCCTGTGCAGGATGTGCACAAAAAAGCAACACAGTATGTGCGGGCGGCGGGGCAGGATGCGGCCCTGCACCTGTTGGAGTCGCAGCTGACGGAAACGGAAGCCGATATTGTCCGCCGCGGCCGCAATACAAAAAGCCGTGTGCCCAAAAATGCAGGCCCGGCCGTTTACAGGCGCGCCACCGGTTTTGAAGCGCTGCTGGGCTGGCTCTATCTGACGGGACAAAAGGCGCGCCTGGAAGAACTGCTGGCACAACTTACCATCGGGGAGGAAGGCAAACAATGAAAGTAACGCTGCTTGCTTATACGCCGGAACCGGAGAAAATTGTGGCTGCTGCCGCCCGGCTTTGTTATTCCGCGGCCGGGACAGAGGAGCTTTTGGAACGTCTGTCGCCGGAAGAAACACAATCTTTTCTCGACAGGCTGGTGGAGATGGGGCATTATTCACCCATTGAGCATGTCTCTTTCACTTTTGCCGTGGAAGGAGTGAGCCGGGCGTTGTCCCATCAGATGGTGAGGCATCGCATTGCCTCTTACTCGCAAAAATCCCAGCGTTATGTCCGTGAAGACAATTTCCAGTATATTGTCCCGCCTTCCCTGCGGGAAAACCCGGAGGCGCTGGCCATTTTCGAGGAGCAGATGGGGAAAATCCGGGAAGCCTACCGGGCGCTGCGGCAACTGGTGCACCATGAGGATGCCCGCTATGTGCTGCCCAATGCCTGCGAAACAAAGTTTGTTTTTACCATGAATGCACGCAGCCTGCATAACTTTTTCCGCCTGCGCTGCTGCAACCGCGCACAGTGGGAAATTCGTGCCCTGGCGGAAGCGGTGTACCGGGAAGTAAAAAAAGTGGCGCCCACTTTGTTTGCCACGGCCGGACCTGCCTGTGTTTCCACCGGGTCCTGCCCCGAGGGGGCGCTTTCCTGCGGCGAAATGAAAGCGGTCCGGGAAAAATACAAGCGGCTCTGAAGCCTTTTTCCTGCCGTGCGGCAGGGCGGAGCACAAGGCCGCGTCATAACAGGTTGATTTCTCATAATCTAAAGGTGGAAAGTAAATACAGCGAGGTATTCTATGGAAGAGAAAAGATTGATTTCCGGGCGCCGGCCTGTGCGGGAAGCGCTGCAGGCCGGGACGGCAGTCAGCAGGATCATTGTGCAGCAGGGCTTGCGCACAAAAGCCATTATGGAAATTGTCAGTGCGGCACAGGCAAAACAAATTGCCGTGGAATACTGGCCGAAAAACGCCCTGGACAAACGGGTTGCCGGCAATCACCAGGGAGTTGTGGCCGAAGTGCCGCCTTTCCGCTACACGCCCTTTGAGCGGCTGCTTGCCACCCAAAGGGAAGAGCCGCCTTTTCTGGTGATCCTGGACCACCTGCAGGACCCGCACAACGTGGGGGCAATTGTGCGCACGGCGTATGCTGCGGGCTGCCATGGCCTTGTCCTGCCGGAACGCCGGGCGGCCGGGATGACACCGGCGGCGGTGCGGAC
>DUUE01000317.1 GCA_012841735.1 Bacillota bacterium
ATCATTGCCCTGCGTTTCATCCTGAACCTGATCCTGCACTGGGAAATCCACCAGGAGAAACGTGATGAAGCCGATGAACTCTGGCATAAAGTGACGACACACGGCAGAAAACAGCACTAGGGTACTTATTGCATTCGCAGCCAACATACGGTAAAATCAAATGAGTTTAATGAGGGAGGACAACTGTATGGCAAAAATCGTGCCCATTCGCGGCATACGTTATAATACGGCAAAGGCGGGCTCACCGGAGCGACTGATTACACCGCCGTATGATGTGATTGACGCGGAGGGGCAGAAGGAATATTACGCCAAAAGCCCGTATAACATTATCCGCCTGGAATACGGGGAAGTACGGGAACATGATGACGCAACCGACAATCGTTATACACGGGCACGTGGTTTTTTTACCTCCTGGCTCAGGGAAGGCATCCTGCTGCCTGAGGAAAAGCCGGCGGTCTATTTTTATGAACAGGAATTCCAGGCGGAAGGCAGGCGGTTTGTCCGCAACGGGCTTTTTGCCGGTGTGGGGCTGGAGGAGTATGCTTCCGGTATGATTCTGCCACACGAAGAAACATTGTCCAAAGCAAAAGCGGACCGCCTGGAACTTATGCGCCACTGTGAAGCCAATTTCAGCCCCATTTTCGGTCTGTATGACGACCCCGGCCTGGTTATGGAGGCACTGGCGGCACAATATAAAAAAAAGCAGCCTGCCTTGGCTTTCAGTGATGAAAACGGGGAGAGCCACCGCCTGTGGGTTGTCAGTGACGAGGATGCCTTGCAGCGGATTAAAACTTTTTTTGCGGGACACAAAATTTACCTGGCCGACGGCCACCACCGTTATGAAACAGCTCTCGCCTTCTCCAGGGAACAAAAAGCAGCCGGCAGGGACAATTTTGACTTTTGCCTGATGGTACTCGTCAATCTGCATGATCCGGGGCTTGTTATTTTTCCCACGCACCGTTTACTGAAAAATGTAGCCGGATTTGAACCGGAGAGCTTCCTGAATTCTCTCCGGGAAATATTTACGGTGGAAACTGTGGCGGCGGGTACGGGGCGGGACATACTGCCTTTGGAGTTCACTCTGCTGCAGAAATATATGGCCGGATATAATGCATATCTGCTTTACCTGGGAGATAACCGTTTTGTGCGTCTGCGCATCCCGCGCCGGCCGGAGCATCCGGTTATGCGCAAGCTCTACCCCGCCCATTCCGCACAGTGGCGCACACTGGACGTGGCCGTCCTGCAGGGCCTGGTGCTGGAATCAATCCTGGGGATCGGCAGTGAAGCCCGTGCGGGTGGTGACAATTTAACTTATACACGCAACACGGAAGAAGCGCTGGCAGCCGTTGATGCCGGGACCTACCAGGCTGCATTTTTCCTTAACACCACACGGGTGGAGGAAGTGATTGCAGTGGCCGCTGCCGGAGATAAGATGCCCCAGAAATCAACTTTCTTCTACCCCAAACTTGTAACCGGTCTGGTAATTAATGATTTTACCAGGCAATAATAATGCAGTAAGCACAAGCCGGTGGCTCAGCCGCCGGCTTTTGCAGACGGCTGCGGTGGAAAAACGGCTGCCGGACTTGCTGCAGGAACAGGCGGGAGGGAAAAGGAATTTGCCGGGGAAATATATATAATTAAAACACTCTGCCGGGAAACGGGGGCCACTGGTGAGTATTGTTCAGGTACACAAACTGAAAAAAGCATTCGGTGCCAACGAGATCATCTGCGACCTATCCTTTCGGTTACAGAAAAGGGAGCGCGTGGGGCTTGTGGGGCCAAACGGCGCCGGGAAGAGCACGCTTTTAAATATAATGGCAGGATTGGAAACGGCTGATGAAGGCACGGTCACGTATGCCAAAGGGACAACCCTGGCATACCTGGAGCAGCAGATCGAAGTCACAGCAGGCGGGAGCATGGAGGAAGAACTGCGCCGGGCCTTTGCCGGCCTGGACACACTGGCGGAAACGCTGCAGGCCTATGAAAGGCAAATGGCCGACGGCAATTTGGCGGCGGAGGAACTGGCCGCCGTGATGGCGGCCTACGGGGAAGCCAGGCAGCAATTTGAGGCGGCGGACGGCTACACCGCTGAAGCCCGTCTGCGGGCGGTGGTGAACGGTTTGGGTTTTACGGAGGCGGACCTTGGCCGCCCTGTGAGCAGTTTTTCCGGCGGGGAGCGAACACGCCTGCGCCTGGCCCGCCTGCTGCTGGAACAACCGGATGTGCTGCTGTTGGATGAACCGACCAACCATCTTGATTTTGCCGCCGTGGAATGGCTGGAAAAATTTCTTGCCGCCTGGCCGGGTACAATACTGCTTGTTTCCCATGACCGTTACTTTCTCGACCGGGTAGTGGGGCGGATTCTTGCCCTGGAAAGCGGACGGGTTAAAAGTTATCCGGGGAATTACAGCGCTTACCTGCAGCAAAGGGAACTGGAGCGGGTTGCCCTGGAAAAAAGTTATCAGAAACAAAAGCTATACCTGGAAAAGGAAGCCGCTTATATCCGTTCCCTGGGAACAAGTGAACGGGAAAAGCGGCAGGCCAAAAGCCGGGAAAAACGCCTGGAAAAAATGGAACTGGTGGAGAAGCCGGGCGGGGAAAAAACGATGGTGCTGGATTTCAGCTATGCCGGACGCAGCGGAGACATTGTAGCCCGTCTGGAGCAGGTGAGCAAGAGTTTTGGCACACATACAGTGTTCAGCGACGTCAGCTTTGAAATCCGCCGCGGGGACAGGATCGGTCTGGTTGGACCCAACGGGGCCGGCAAAAGTACGCTGCTTAAACTGCTGGCCGGGGAACTGTCACCGGACAGCGGTAAGATCTGGCTTGGTCCCAGTGTGTGCCCGGTATATTTTGACCAGCACCAGCAAGTGCTGGACCCGCAGAAATCTCCCCTGGAAGAAATTATGGCTGTTGCCGACATGACTGTTACCGGGGCAAGAACATACCTGGGGCGTTTCCTTTTTTCCGGCGAAGATGTGTTTAAGCCGAACGAAACATTGAGCGGCGGGGAAAAAAGCCGCCTGGCGCTGGCCAAATTGAGCCTGGACGCCGGGAACTTCCTGATCCTGGATGAACCGACAAACCATCTTGACATCCGGGGCATGGAGGAACTGGAAGGGGCTATACTCGCTTTTCCCGGTACGCTTCTGGTTGTTTCCCACGACCGCTATTTCCTTTCCCGGACGACAAACAAGATAATGGACATCTCCGCCGGACGCGTCAGACTGTATCCTGTGCCGTATGAGGAATACCTGGCGCTGCGCGACAGAGAGACCGGGAACCGGCCAGCCGCCTGTGAGGAGGAAAAACGTCTGCGTCGGGAGGAAGAAAACCGGCGCAGGGAGGAGGAACTGGCGCGCAGGCGCAGGCGGCGTCAACTGGAAGAAGCGGTGGAGCGGGCGGAAGGGGACATTGCCGCCTGTGAAGCGACCATCAAACTTTTGGAAAAAGAACTGTCCGCTCCCGAGGTGTTTTCTGATTACCAGACGGCCGCGGCCAAGGGGGGTGCGCTGGCGGAGGCAAAAAAGAAACTTTCCGCTTTGTATGAACACTGGGCAAGTCTTGCCGAGCAGTTGGAGGAATAAAATTTAAGAGCAAGTATAAAATGGAGGGAGTACTGTGGAAAAAGTTGTCCTGATTTCCGGCAGCCCCCGGGCGGAAGGGAACACCATGCAAATTCTCTCCCGTTGTGCCGCAAAAATCGAGGCACTGGGACTGGAGAGCGAGATCATCAGCCTGTCCGGAAAAAGTATTGCCGCTTGCACGGCCTGTAGGAAATGTGTTGAACTGAAAAAATGTGTTCTTCCGGACAGTTTAAATGAAATTGCGGAAAAAGTGCGGGCGGCAAAAGGTTTTATTATCGGCTCTCCCGTTTATTTCGGCACTGCCAGGGGGGATCTGATGAACCTGCTGCAGCGGCTGGGTATGGTGGCATCCGCCAACGGGCGTTTCCTCTCCTGGAAAGTGGGCGGACCCATTGCCATCGACAGGCGCGGCGGTTCCACCGCCACCATCCAGGAAATGCTCATGTTTTTCTTTATTAATGAAATGATTGTTCCCGGTTCCTTCTACTGGAATATAGTCTTTGGACGCGAGCCGGGGGAAGCCCTGGAAGATGCGGAAGGTGTCCGGACGGCGGAGCGTTTTGCCGAAAATGTGGCAAAAGTTATTCTTAAACTGACAGCGGAGGATTAATGTCTATCATGCCGGCCAGGCCGGCAACAGGAGGGCAAAAATGAAAGCTATTGAAACAAGCGCCATCAACACAATCCGTTTTCTGGCTGTGGATGCCATTGAGAAAGCAAATTCAGGGCATCCCGGACTGCCTATGGGCGGTGCGCCCATGGCGTATGTTCTCTGGTCGCGCTTTTTGAAACACAGCCCGCAGGATCCGGACTGGCCGGACCGTGACCGGTTTGTCCTTTCTGCCGGCCATGGCTCCATGCTGCTCTATGCCCTGCTGCATTTATTCGGCTATAACCTTTCCCTGGAGGATTTACAGCAGTTCCGGCAGTGGGGCAGCAAAACGCCGGGCCATCCTGAATACAGGCAGACCGCCGGCGTGGAAACCACCACCGGCCCCCTGGGTCAGGGATTTGCCAATGCGGTGGGGATGGCCATCGCCGAGCAGAGGCTGGCAGCCGAGTTTAACCGTCCCGGTTATGAACTGGTGCGGCACTATACTTATGTCTATGCCGGTGACGGCTGTCTGATGGAAGGGGTTGCGGCGGAAGCGGCATCCCTGGCCGGGCACCTGCAGCTGGGACGCCTGATCTGCCTCTATGATGACAATGAAATTACCATTGACGGCTCCACCAAAGTTGCTTTTACGGAAGATGTGGGCATGCGCTTCCGTGCTTACGGCTGGCATGTGGAGCGGGTGGCGGACGGGACGGATACGGAAGCCATTGCCGCCGCTATCCGCAAAGCGCAGGAAGAGACAACAAAACCCTCGTTGATCATGGTGCGGACGGCCATTGGCTACGGCAGCCCCAACAAACAGGGGCAGGCGTCTGCCCATGGAGCGCCCCTGGGCAAAGAGGAGGTGCGGCTGACAAAAGCAAACCTGGGCTGGCCGCAGGATAAAACATTTTATGTCCCGGAGGAAGTCAGGGAGCATTTCCGCGAGCTTGCCGGACGGCTGCAGGCGGCCAAAGGCGAGTGGGACAGACTTTTTGCCGCCTACAGGAAAGAATATCCCGAAGCGGCCGCCGCCTGGGACGTTTGGCATGGCAAAGCATTGCCGGAAGGCCTGGAAAATGATGAAAGGCTGTGGCACTTTGACAAGCCCATGGCCACACGGTCCGCATCCGGCCGGGTAATGCAGGTGCTTTCAGAATACC
>DUUE01000026.1 GCA_012841735.1 Bacillota bacterium
ATAAAGGGCCACTCCATTACCTGCTTGAATACGATTACGATAATTTTGAACAAGTGTTAAAAACCCACTGCATCCCCTTGGACATAATAACGTGGGCACGCCAGGGAAAGATGCCCCAAAATGCATATGATCAATTTGTTGATAAAAGAGTCGATTTAATTTGTGATATAGTGCGACATAAATTGAAGGGGTTCGATTGTAAAATTATTGATACGTCACTGGACACAACCTTTTAACATTTTAAAAGGTGGTTCCAGGCAACCTTTCAGGGCATTAGCGTTGCGCAAATAGGTCTTTCCTGGTAAGGTGCCTTACTTTTTGCATGGCATATATTTTATAATTGAAGGAGAGATTGCAGGGGAGAGATTACAATGGAAATAAAGAGGCTAGAGTACGTTGATGTGCGAAAGATTTGGGAAAAGAAGCGAGAGATTTTACCAGATGGTTAGCTGAGAACATAGAATTTTTGAACGAGAAATTAGGCTTCACTTTAAGTGTCCAGGAAACCGAGAGACAGATCGGCAATTTCAATGTTGATATATTCTGTAACGGGGTATCCACCCGTAAGATACAGCGTATAACCGAGGAGCTTTGCGGAACCAGCTTTTCAAAATCAACCGTATCGGATCTTTGTAAAGCGCTGGACCCGGTTGTAACCGCCTGGAATGAGCGGGATTTGAGCCAGAAAGCTTATCCCTTTGTCATTGTAGATTCCTTGTATCTAAAAATACGTAAAGACGGCAGAGTGGTCTCCCAGGGCGCTCTCAGTGAGTGAAAAGATAAAATGTCTTCAGAAATAATGTTTTCATTTTGACTATATCTTAGATCATTCAGGGTCTAGATATCCTTAGATAATAACAACACCTTTCGCAACCATGCGTTTAATGTTTTCTTCCAGCCGGCGGTATTCTTCTTCACTGTATACATGAGGTTCCAGGCGAGGCAGCGGTATATGCTTTCGCACCAGGGAATATGCGTCTTGCCGAGTCGTGCCCCGGTAAACGACCAGAAGATCGATATCGCTGGCTACTGTATGTCTGTTCCCGGCGTAGGAGCCGAACAGGATTACTTTCTGCAGGGATAAGATGACGTTCAACTTTTTTGCACCAGTGCGGATCTGTTCAATGACTTCGTCACGACTATAAGGTGGATAAAAGACCTTCACAGAACTTAATGATTTTTTCAGCAAGTGCAATCAACCTTTCCGCTTCACCGGCGGTATACCTGCTGCGGGCAGAACCCGAAGGGTGGGCATTGGGGTAGCGGGTTGGGATATAAGCTTTGTCCAGCTCGAGACCCGCCTCCAGTAAATCTTCGTAAACATCGTGTGCTTGGGCGAGTTCTTTTAACAAATCATAGACCGAGTGCCCCCATGCCTCGGCGCCTTTTTTCTGAAAGACGGCTTTAACCGCTTTTTCTGCGGCTTGTTGCGCCGAGAAACACGCCCAGTTGTAAAAACCGTGCTTCAGATCGCTGCGGGCATGCTCCAAGTCACTTTCCGCCTCAAAAAACCAATCCTGACTCCGTTCCAATTCCAATCTGCCTTTTATATAGTTTATAGTTGGTGTAATAATGACATGCATATTATATACTATCATACCAAATATTGCAAATCGTTGCTTGCCCTCACTGTGTCAATACTTAGCGGGTATATTGATTAAAGAAGCCAAGGAAAAAGGAATCAAGGAAGTAGTCATAAACAGCGACGGATCGGTTACCTACAAGATGTCCCGCACCGTCCACAAGCAGATGATGCAGGAGCTGCGAGAAGACTTCAACCGGGCCGTTGAAGACCTCAAATGCGGCGGCGATTTCATCTCCATAAGTGACGTCAGGTGCAACCGGGATTTAACCGCCATTACGATGGTGGTGGAGAGGGAAGTCTTTGAAAACA
>DUUE01000239.1 GCA_012841735.1 Bacillota bacterium
AATATTTCTTCCTTTGCCGGGTGGGCGGAGAATGAAAGAAACACCTGCCCGGGACCGGCAGCATATGTGCCGGGGGGAGGAACAATTCTTTATACTTCCGGCACCACCGGCCGGCCCAAGGGGGTATGCCGCAGCCCCGCCGCCGATTACACCGGAGCACTGGGCATTATCCTGGCGCATGGCTGGGAATGTTTTGAACGCGTTTTGGCCGTCATGCCGCTCTACCATACAATGGGCCTCCATACAGCACTCAGTATGGTTCTTTTGAACGGCGCCCTGGTGATACCGGAAAAGCCGGCTGCCGGTGAACTTTGGCACTGCATCAGGGAGGGAAAAATCACCGCACTTTACCTGGTCCCCACTTTGTATCATGACCTGGTTAACCGGGCGGGTGCGTGGGAAACCGCCCCGGCGGTGAGAAAACTGGCGTATGCCGGTGCGCCCATGCCTGCTTCCCTGGTAAAACAATGCCTCGGCGTTTTTCAGCCCGCCCTTTTTGTGAACCATTACGGCTGCACGGAAATGCTCTGCCTCTCAGTCAACAGGAAGGTGGGAGAAAACCCACTGTCCGCCGGGCGCCCGGGTCTTTTCTCCGCCATCCGGATTGTGACGGCGACCCGGGACGGTGACTCCAACCCAAATGACACTGTCAAAACGGGCGAGGTGGGCGAGATCATTGCCTGTGCTGCCTCTCCGCAGGCTTTTTCCGGTTATTTCAGGCAGCCTGAAGCAACCGCCGCCGCTGTCCGGGGAGGCTGGTACTTCACGGGCGACCTTGGCTTCCGGGATGAAACAGGTGATTTATACCTTGTGGGGCGTGCAGATGACATGATTATCAGCGGAGGTGAAAACATTTATCCCGGTGAAGTGGAGGCGGTGCTCACGGAACATCCCGCTGTCAGGGATGCGGCTGTGGTGGGCGTGCCGGATGCCCGCCTGGGAGAAATTGTTACCGCCTTCATTGTGCCGTCTGCCGCCGGTGTGACTGCCGGTGAACTGGAAAGTTACTGCCTGAAAAGTTCCCGCCTGGCCAGGTTTAAACGTCCCCGGAGGTATGTGTTCGTCGGGCAGATTCCCAAGACGGCAAGCGGAAAAATACTGCGTGCAGTTTTGCGTTCTGCCCTGATGGAAGAATTAAAAGGAAAGGAATGAATGATTTGTTGTCTGATCGCCTCAGCCATTTTGAGTTGCCGCCCCAGTGGTCCACCATGCGGGAAGCCGCACAGCTGGAGCAGGAAACGGGCCGGCAAATTATTCACATGGAAAAAGGGGATTATGTTTCACCTGAATTTAAGCCGCCGGCAGAAGCTCTGGCTGCCGTTACACAATCACTGCAGAAAGGCTATGTCCGTTATTCACCGGGGCCGGGCATACCCGAACTGCGGGAAGCACTGGCAGCCGAAATGTCCCGGCGCGGCCGGCCCACCAGGGCGGCGGAAATAATTGTGACCCCCGGGGCCAAATTCGGGATCATGGCAACACTTTTGCTTTTTCTGGATGACGGTGATGAAGTAATTATGCCCGACCCCGGATACCCGCCCGATGAGTTCTGGGCACGTTACCTGAAGGCAAAAATAAAACATATTACTTTCCGTGACCCGCGCAATGTGGACACTGAAAAACTGCGGGCCATGCTCACGCCACAGACAAAACTGCTTGTGCTGAATTCGCCGCAGCGCCCCAACGGGCAGCTCATAGAAAACATTGAAGAAATTGCACAGGTCCTGCTTGACTATCCCCATGTTACCATAGCGTCCGACGAGATCTTTTCCGGGATGGTTTACAGTCCGTATGTCCACCGCTCCCTTTCCTGCCTGCCTGAACTGCGGGAGCGGACTGTAGTGATAGATACCTTCTCCAAAGCGTATGTCATGACCGGCCTGCGCATCGGCTGGGTGACGGCACCCGAGCCGCTGGCCGAGAAATATAACATTTTGCTGCAAAACAGCTGCACCAATGTTTCCACCGTAATCCAGGAAGCGGCACTGGCGGCCCTGC
>DUUE01000255.1 GCA_012841735.1 Bacillota bacterium
ACATCTTCCATTAAAATGAGGGAAGCCATTTTATGGACAAGAACTCTTGTTTTACCGCTGCCCGGCCCTGCCAGTACTGTAATATACTGACTTTTATTGTCTTTAATAATGTTTAACTGTGTGGGGGACAGCTCGCCAAAGAGCTGTTTAAACTTGCCGGGGCTGATACTTTTCCTGATTTCATCAGCCCGGCTGCCCTTAAAATATTTGCGTAAAAAAGCATTGTAATTGAGACGAAAGTAGTCGTCGACAAACTGCAGTGCCTCCCGGTAATTCTCAAGCAATTTTCTGGCATATTCTCCGACTATGTGGATTTGCTGTACCTTGTTGTCATAAAACTGTTCCAATTTGCGGTAATCTTCCACCCGGTAACGTCTTCTCGTATCTTCCTCCACCCTTTCAATCGTCATCGGATTATAGATCACCAGAAAACCGCCTTCCAGTTTCACAGCTTCAATTCGTGACAGGTAGTAAAGTGTGTCCTCAATATCCGCGATGCCAACATTTTTTTTGAAGAGTTTTTGACTTTCTTCATACGCGTTTTTTACTTCATGAACAGAAAACTGAACCGGGAATTCCCCGCTATCATCCGCTTCCGCCTGACCGGGGCGCGCATAAAGATACTCAATAACAAACCCGGCCAATTCTTGCCGCTTGTCCAGCTTCTCCCTGAACTTTTCTTTTGTTTCCAGGCACACTATCAGAACATGATTCTTGGAAAACTCCGAGTTTTTATATTTAATCAATTTTGAAACTGTCCAATAATTTAATACTGTACGTATTTTGTTTGGTGTAACATTTTCGCAGCCGTTTTTTTCCGCTTCTTCGTTTAATTCCTTAAGATTATAAACAGCTTTTTCCTCGTTGATTACTGCGGCCAAAAATTTCTCCAGGCGAATATATGATTGAAAAATTCGCAGAGCACTGTTTGCCTTTTCTGCTTTTCTGAGATAAGCCGTTAGATCTTTACTGTCTGCCAGTATGCCTTCCTCCCGCAGCAGGTTGAGCGCTTCCATCACTTTTGCTTTTGTCATGCCAAGACCGTCGGCAATATAATCCACCCGGGACTCTGCGTCCTCATCTTTCGCTCTGCTGCGGCTCCTGCTGGAAATCAGTTTTTTTATGATCCGGATGGCGTTTTCCCTGTTTGTAGCATCAAACAATTTTGATTTATTGATTTTATCAATGGCTTCCTGGGCATTTTTGCAGCAGATACCGGTGGCAAAAACCCTTGGCACATTCTGTCCGCGCCGTATATACCCCGCTTCTTCCAGGGCGGCAAGAGCCGTTTTCACCCTGGTTTCAATGTGCGAAAGGCTTTCATCCCAGCCTGCTTTCCTGGCAATTTCCAAAGCTGAGTGAGATACGGTTTTACGGAAACGGGTAATATTTTTTATGGCTTTCCAAATTTGCTGTATTTCTTTAAGATTAATTTTCGTCTGGTTTAACAGGACAAAATGTTTGTTTAAATCCTCTTCGCAATAGAGAATATAACAATCTGCTGTAATATTCTCATCTCTTCCCGCCCTGCCCGCTTCCTGGATGTAGTTCTCCAGGGAGTCGGAAATTTCAAAGTGGATAACCATGCCAACGTCTTTTTTGTCCACTCCCATGCCGAAGGCGGAGGTGGCCACAATAACAGGCACTTCTCCGGCAACAAAAGCATCCTGATTTGCCCGTTTTTCTTTGCTGTCCATACGACCGTGATATGGTTTTGCCGGAAACCCGTCCGTGGTAAGCCTGTCGGCCAGCTCGTAAGCAAGTCTTGTTCTCGATACATAAACAATAGTCGGGCATTCTTTTGCTTGTAACAAGTTTCTCAGGGTAATATATTTTTCCTCCCAAGTTGACTTCTCTATCACCTTGTAACGCAGATTAGTGCGGGCTGTGCCGGTACTGAAAATTACCAGATCCAGCGCCAGTTTCTCCTTAAAGTAAGACTGAATGTCTGCAATAACTTTTTGCTTGGCTGTAGCGGTAAAACAGGAGACAGGGATCCCTTCCGCCAGGTTTTTTGCCTCCTGTATTTTTTTGATAAAATCACCAATATAAAGGTAGTCCACCCGGAAATCATGTCCCCAGGCAGAAAAACAATGGGCCTCATCAATGACAAAACGGACTATTTTCCTGCCCAGCAGAATATGTTCCATCGTCCTGGAACGCAGTGCTTCCGGAGAGATATAAAGTATAGAAGCCGACCCGTCCTGAACTCTGGCAATAGATTTTGCCCGTTCCACAGGGTCCAGCAAGCCGTTAATGGTTACTGCCTCTGTGATTCCTCTTTTTTCAAGATTGTCTACCTGGTCCTTCATTAACGATTGTAAGGGAGAGATTACAACAGTCAGTCCCTTGACATTCTCCCCGCTCATGAGAGCAGGGAGCTGAAAAGTAAGTGATTTGCCGCCCCCCGTGGGAAAAATTGCCAGGAGGGATTTGTTGTCTAGGGCTGCCCTTACCGCTTTTTCCTGCAAAGACTCCCCGCCATAAGTTCTGAAAGAATCAAAACCAAAGAAAGCTTTCAGAGCACGGTGAGGGTTTTGTGCCTGGTCGCAGTATGGACACCCGCTTAAGCAGGGCCGGTTACGTAAAAGATCCATGATCCCGTCAAATTCCGGGTAGTTTTTTAACACCCAGGGCGGTGTAATGGAAAAGCGGTCATTAACATTGATTACCGCAAGGCAGTAAGCCAGAACGGCAGGGTGTTCATTGATAATTTTTGTTAAGTCGGCATTGGCGCAGATTTGTGAGGCAAAATGTGTTTTAATGAGTTCCACCGGATCCGCCGGCGAGGCGTTATAATCAATGTAGTGGAAAAAGCCTCTGAATTCTTTCTGATCTTTTAAAAGCAAAAAAAAGACCTGCTTCAACCAGTTTTCCAAATTGGCAAAAGCAGAAACTTCGTCTAAAAAGAGCTCTTTTGCTTTGATGGCATCATTTACGGGGTTATTGAGTTCATCGCTTTGCAGCTTTTCATCCTTTAATAAGGCATGGTACGGCTTCCGGGGAAACAGCAAAGCCGACAGATATAATGTGTCGATTATCTTACCGGGGACGATCCCCGCTTTCTCCAAATGCGGCCGGAGATATTGCAAATCATGATTGAAAATGTTATGCCCGCATAAGTAATCTGCTCCGGCAAGGAACTTTATAAATTGTGTCATGGATTTGGCATGAAAAATGTTTCCTGTATGGTTAATACCGCCCATATCCAGAATGCCGCCATGCTGTGAATGTACTTCCAGGTCAATAAAAGCAATGGGTTTCATCCTGTCACAGCCCCTTTAAATTAATCATCCTGGAAATCATCCTTTTATTTGTTTTTATTCGACTTATTTCCACGTAATTCCTTTCAGGAAGTCACATCAGCGGAGAGGGGCAGTGTCCGGTCCGCGCGTTGCCCGCTCCGGGCCACGGTTGCAAAAGCCATCCCCCTGTCAAATTAGAGGGGAATGGCTTTTGCTGTTCAGTGTCTCAAACCGCATATCAAGTATCTATGCATTTTGCTTTCTGGTGTGGTTCAGGAGCCCGCCGTCCGTTACAATGCTGATCTGGCGCGGGGACAGGTTGTGATAGACGGTGAAGGTTTGGCCGGTGGTCAGATTATGCACCGTCAGTGTTTCACCTGCCAGTTGTGCCCGCAGGTCCCTGATTTCCAGTTTGTCACCCTGCCCGATTTTGTCATAATCGGCTTCACTGGCAAAGGTGAGCGGCAGAATGCCGAAGTTCACCAGGTTGGCATGATGGATGCGGGCAAAGGATTTGGCGATAACCGCTTTTACCCCCAGGTACATGGGCGCAAGGGCGGCATGTTCCCGGCTGGAGCCCTGGCCGTAATTGTGACCGCCCACTACCACGCCGCAACCGGCGGCTTTGGCGCGATCGGCAAAGGTGGGGTCTATCTGGGAGAAAACATAGGCGCTGATGGCCGGAATGTTGGAGCGCAGAGGCAGAATTTTGGCCCCCGCAGGCATAATATGGTCCGTGGTGATGTTGTCTTCCACCTTTAAAAGAACACTTGCCTGCAGGGTATCCGGCAGTTCTGTATTGACCGGCAACGGTTTAATGTTTGGCCCGCGCACTACTTCCACCTTTTCCGGATCCGCGGCGTGAGGAATGATCATGCTGTCGTCCACCAGGTACTTTTGCG
>DUUE01000006.1 GCA_012841735.1 Bacillota bacterium
CCGCCGGGGAGGCGGCCGGCAATTTGCAGAAAATCCGCGCCGCCGTGGCGGCCACGGCCGGCGAAGTGGTAACCTACGGGGGGGAACTGATTGATGCCGTGTTCCACTCCCATTGCGGCGGCCACACGGAAAACAGCGAAGACGCCTGGAGCGCCGTCGTCCCCTATCTGCGCGGCATTCCCTGCCCCTACTGCAGCGGGACACGCTGGTCGGAGACTGTCCATGAATTTACGGGTGCCCAGTTTGCACAGGCTGTCTCCGCCTATGTGGCGGCTGTCCCCGTTTCCGCCACCGGCCGGCCGCTCCTGGGCGGCGCGGTGCGGACGGCCACCGGTCGCCTGAAAAATGTGAACATCGCAGGGGAAACTGTCACCGGCCGCGATTTGCGTGCCGCCCTGAACCTTCCTTCCACCAATGTGACCTGGGAAGTGGCGGACGACAGAGTGGTGTTTATTGCCAAAGGTTACGGCCACGGCGTAGGTCTCTGCCAGTACGGCGCCGACGGCATGGCCGGGCAGGGCAAAACTTACAGGGAAATCCTGCAGTATTATTACACCGGCGTGGAAGTGAGCCTGATCCCTTCCACCTGAGCGCATAAACAGGAAAAATATGGACATACTACCTGCAAGAGGTGATGTCCAGATGAAAAAAATGTTTGCTCCGCTTGCCCCGTTAAAACGCGCACGGCCGGGACGCAAATACCTTGTGGCCGGTATTTGGCTTTTGGCTGTGGTCCTGGTGCTTACCCTGGCCGTCTGGCGCGGCCTGCTGCCTAACCCGCTGCAGTACCTCCCGGGAGCCGGTCCCGTACCGACCGAGGCGGCCGGGGAGACAGGAGATATGGAAGCCGCCTCCCCGCTGCCGGAAGCAGAAGGAGTACCGGTGGCGGAAAATCTTCCGGAAAATGAAAAAACGGAAGCCCTGACGCTGCCGGACGTTCCCATGAGTTGGCCCCTGGAAGGCACGCTCCTGGCCGGCCATCATGATGTTTACCGCATCGGCAATGTTTTGCGGGCCCATACGGGCATAGACATCGAAGCGGCTCCGGGGACGGAAGTCAGGGCGGCCTGGCCCGGCGTTGTGGACAAGGTCGGCCCGGACCCGCGGCTGGGCTGGGTGGTGGAAATCCGCCACGGTGGTGACTACCTGACACAATACGGCAATCTGGAAGAACCGGCCCTGGCCGTGGGTGATGCGGTCAACCAGGGGGATGTGGTGGGCAGCGTGGGTGCAAGTGCCAAGCTGGATGCCGCCACCGGGTATTTCCTCCATTTTGCCGTCTACCGGGGTGCGGAACCTTTGGATCCGGTGCAGGTGATCTCTGCCCGGCACTAGTTTTTGGCCGAAAGGAAATAAGAGGGGCAACTGTCACGGCGCTGCCGGCAAATAACCGGCGGTGCTTTTTTTCTGCCATCGTTGCGGCTGGCCGCCCGGCACCTCAAAAAACGGCGGCGGTGCTTTTCCTGTCATAATTGTCCCCAACTGTCAATATATTGGTTACAAAGTTAGTTTGAAGGGGGCTGCCCAATGCAGGATTACATTGAGCAAAGGGTGCTGGAAATCAGCAATTATATACTTGAAACCGGGGCAACAGTGCGGCAGGTGGCCAAGGTGTTTGGTGTCTCCAAGTCTACGGTACATAAAGATGTTACAGAAAGACTTCCCCTGATAAACCGATTTATCGCCCGTGAAATCAAGGTAATCCTGGAGAAAAACAAAGCGGAAAGACACCTGCGTGGCGGTGAAGCAACGCGGCGTAAATATCTGGCAGCAGAGAAAAAAAGACAGGAAAAAAGGAAAAAGAGACCAGTGAGCGAAATATAAAACTGGTTCTTTTTTTTGCGGAC
>DUUE01000437.1 GCA_012841735.1 Bacillota bacterium
CCGGCGGGTATGTTCTGGAAAGGGAATATGTGCGGTTTGCGGTTGCGGCACCTTTTGTCAGGCAGGTGTTAAAAGTTATTCTCGGCCTGGCAGTTTTATTTGGCATCATCATGGGACTGGGACCGCTGTTGCCGTCGTCGGTCGTACTTCTTGGATTCATCCGCTATGGAATTGGCGGTTTGTGGGTTACTTTTTTGGCTCCGGCTTTGTTTGGAAAGCTTAAGCTCCGGGCTTAAGCTGAAAACAGGTAAAACACAGCTGCACCGGCCGCCGGGCAGGCTTGCCTGCACGGAATCAGGGCGGGAAAACAAAAAACAAAACAGCCCCCAAGGCAGGGCTGTTTTGCTTTTGTCAACTGGCAGGGCGGCACTTATTTGGCAAAGCCGGGCCCCATGTTGCAGAAAACCATGGTCAGTTCCGGATCGGTCAGCCGCCGTGAATCTATTTTCCTTACTGTTGACGGGTTAGGATAAGGATAATTCATTGCCATAAACGCGTCGTTGATGATAATGCCGGAACCGTGCAGTTCCTGTGCATGGAGCAGGCAGTAAACCAGGGCGGCGCCGCCCGCTTCCGGTGGAATCATGCCGTCGAAACCCGGCATTGTAATTTTCGGCAAGTCTTTCGGTATCTCCACGCCTTCCGGCAGGGGAGGCATTTTTGACGGGTCGAAACGACCCACGCCCGCCGGTGTCAGGCAAAAGACATAAACTCCCTTGTCTTTGACTTCATTGGCAAGAGACATCATGAGTGAAGTTGCCGCCGCTTTGCCTGCCGTGTAGATGCTTCCTCCCACCAGGGGCGGGCAGTAATGAAACTGTGTGGCACTGTAGACAACAATGCCGTGCCCGCGTTCAATCATTCCCGGGACAAATTCCTGAATGGCAAGCATTACGCCGCGGGCAGAGATGGCGTAGGACTGGTCGAGGTCATCCACCGGCGAGCTTAAGACGGGGCCGTTCAGACGCATATTCATGGCGTTGTTTACGAGGATGTCCACTCTGCCGAACTTCTCGAATGCTTTGGCCGCCAGATTCCTGACATCCTCTTTTTTAGTTACGTCGGTTTTTACAAATAAAGCCGTGTCAGGAGCGTTTTCAGCGTTAATTACCCGTTCAGTTTCAAGACCCGCCTCCCCGTTGATGTCTGCCACGACAACCTTTCCGCCCGCCCAGGCAATGGCACGTGCATAGCCCAAACCTACATTGCTCGCACCGCCTGTTACTACGGCAACCTCGCCCTGCAGCGAGCCTTTTTTCAGACCCGCGTACTCCAAGTCAATGGGTTCAATGTTGAGAAATGTGTTTAGTGCCGTTCCCGCAGCCTTTTCCGCTGACATGTACTTATCTCCCTCCGTCCCAGATTTAAAGAAAATTTAAGGAAAATTTTACCTTAACATTATTATAACCTGAAGTCAGAATAAATTCAATCTTTTTTACAATATTGCCGGAGCCGTCACCTGCCGCCCGGACCCGGTCTGCCCGGGCAGGAAACCTTACGGTATTTTTCCATACTTTCCTACAGCTTTTTGCGGTGGTATAATATGGTTAGTCTCCCGCTCTTTAGCGGACGAAAAATGTAAGGCAAACTTACAAACAAATGGTGGTGATTTTATGGTTCTTTTGGGCTGCAATGCAGATGCCGGCCGGACCCGGGGAAGCAGGGGGCGGAAAATAGCTCCCGTGGTGTCAACAGAGTGGCTTGCCAAAAACATTAAGCTTGAAAATCTTGTTAAACTTGATGTCAGGCCTGCTGATATGTATGAAAGCGGGCATCTTCCGGGTGCAGTAAATGCCCCCGTGGACCGCTGGATTACGGAGAGGGACGGCCTGCTGCTGGAAGTTCCGGAAAAAGAAGAACTTTTTTCTCTCATTGGTGCCTGTGGCATGACACCAGCGTCAATAGTTGTGCTGGTGTCGTCACTGCCCGGGCCTGGTGAGCCTCCCTATCCCCTGGCCGATTGCAACAGGGTCGCCGATACCCTTATCTATGCAGGCATAAAAAATGTTGCAGTGCTTGACGGAGGTTACGACAAATGGGCTGCCGAGGGCAGGGAGGTCACCACGGATGTGCCTGAAATTAAAGCGGTTGCTTATGACGGTAAAATAAACCGGGATATATTTGTTTCCCGTGACTATGTGAAAAACCGTATCGGCAAGGCGGTTATTGCCGACTGCAGGGACACTGAAGTATACACCGGGGAGATTATAGAGCCCTATGCAAATAAGGCCGGCCACATTCCTTCCGCCAAATCACTGCCTGCACCCGCCATCTGGAACGAAAACGGGCTTTATAAAGATGTGGAAGAATTGAGGAAAATGGCCTCTGCCGTCATTGACAGCAAGGACAAGGAAGTAATTGTGTACTGTGGTGTAGGCGGTTACGCCAGCTCCTGGTGGTATGTGCTGACACAAATGCTGGGCTATGACAATGTAAAGTTCTATGACGGTTCAGCCCAGGAATGGGTCAGAGAGAACGACATGACATTAGATTAATGAGATTTGTTCACTGCTCCCTTCCCGGCAGGGTTAACATGCTGTAGGCCGGGAAGGGAGTTTTGTTTTGGCGCTGCGAGCATGTACATTTTTGCCCTGCGGCGGCAGGCACGGCCGGGCCCGGAAAAGGAAAGAAAAAACAGATACCCGTGCGGGCATCTGTTGCAAACGGCTATTTTCTTTTGCTGGGATCGACCCAATCGAGGTCTTTGCGTGCCATGCCAAACGGCTCGCCGCCCTCGGGGACACCCCACCTGGACGGTGGGGGAGCGTCTTTGCCTTCTTCTCCCTCGGAGAATCTTTTCATCAATTCTGCCATGCGGGCGGCGGCTTTCGCCTCCCGTTCAGGAGCGGGCAGGGTATAATCTTCAATTATTTCGTGTTGGGCGCGGAGCTGTGCCGCCCACGCTTCGGGGTTGCGTGACGGCAAGACAATGACGCGGCCTTTTTCAATGCCTTCTTTCAGGATTTCCGCCAGCTCCACCGGATCAATGCCCTGGGCATGGATGTGGCGGAGTGTTTTCATGGTGCCTTCACTGACATGATAGCCCGTGTTTCTCAGGTGTGCGGGGCGGTACTTCTCGGCGTCGCCGATATTGGAGTTGATATTGCCGGGACAGAGTACCGTGGCGCCTGCGCCGTACGGTTTGAGCGCTTCATTATAAGAATACATTAAATTGTTGACAGCAGCTTTGGCGGCGGAATAAGGCCCGGTTGTGGGGCCGGCCATAAACCCACCCATTGAGGATGTGGTGGCAACGTGGAATTCCGTCTTATGCGCGTATGCTTTGATCATGCGGGGCACAAAGATGAGCAGGCC
>DUUE01000379.1 GCA_012841735.1 Bacillota bacterium
CCCCGCCCCCGGCATATGGTTGGACAAAACCGCTACATTATATGAGCCGCCGCCTCTGCCTATGCCTCATTATAAAGCATTTGCCCCAAGAAATTTGTCACACTCTCGTGTCGAACACTAAATTTAGCTGCCGCCGGCCGCTTTTGCACATAAAAAAACGCCGCGGAATCTTCCGCAGCGTTTGCCGGCCGTTAAGGACGTTTGCGGCGCAGGAATGCAGGGATATCAATATCCTCGGTGGCAAAGTTTTTCTGCGCCAGCTCATTCATGATCTGTTTGCGCTCAGTGGCACGGTTGTCAAAGCCGGTGGCTATGACAGTGACACGGACTTCATCGCCCAGGCTGTCATCAATCACGGCACCGAAAATGATATTGGCATCGGGATCGGCCGCCTCGGCCACCACATCGGCGGCTTCATTCACTTCAAAGAGACCCAGGCTGGAACCGCCGGTAATATTCAGCAGGACACCGCGGGCACCGTCAATGGAGGTTTCCAAAAGCGGGCTGGCTATGGCCGCCTTGGCCGCCTCCATGGTGCGGTTGTCGCCGGAACCTACGCCGATTCCCATCAGCGCCGCGCCCGTTTCTTTCATGATTGTTTTCACATCGGCAAAGTCCAGGTTGATCAGGCCGGGAACAGCTATCAGGTCGGAAATCCCCTGCACGCCCTGACGCAGGACATCATCGGCAATCCGGAAAGCTTCCAGGATAGGAGTACGTTTGTCCACCACCTGCAACAGCCTGTCATTGGGAATGACAATCAGTGTATCCACTTTTTCTTTGAGCGCATTAATGCCTCTCTCCGCTGCCTGCTGGCGGCGCCGCCCCTCAAAAGTAAAAGGCTTGGTCACGACGCCCACTGTGAGCGCACCCAGTTCGCGGGAAATTTCGGCAATTACAGGGGCCGCACCCGTACCGGTGCCGCCGCCCATACCGGCCGTGACAAAAACCATATCC
Organism: Bacillota bacterium; assembly: GCA_012841735.1. Classification (GTDB taxonomy): domain Bacteria; phylum Bacillota; class Dethiobacteria; order Dethiobacterales; family Dethiobacteraceae; genus DUUE01. The sequence goes on from DUUE01000379.1 coordinate 958, forward strand.
GCCCCTTTCAGGGCTTCCTTAATTTCCTCTCTGCTTTCTTCCGCCGCCTGCAGGCCAATTTCCGGATTCGCACCGGCACCGAGGCCCTTTGTCAGCTTTTCACCGATCTGCAGTTTATAGTCCGAATGAGACAGGTAAAGCGCCTGGGCATCAGTATTCACGGCGATAAATTCAACCCCGCGCAGTCCGGCTGCAATCATGCGGTTCACCGCATTACTGCCGCCGCCCCCCACTCCAATGACTTTTATCTGGGCATACTGCTCCATCTCCATCTCAAACTCAATCAACGATAGCCTCCCCTTCCCAATCGCGCAAATTAATCAAACATTTCCAGGAACCAGCTTTTTACCCGGCTGAAAAAGCCCGGCAGCGCCAGCCGACCGCTCCTGTACTCCCGGAAGTTATGTAGCTGTGTATGCTGGACATAATGAATAATTCCCACTGCTGTCGAATAAATTGGACTTTTCACCCCCACATACCCGGGTTGTGCAGCCCACACGGAGGACTGAAAAATCTGTTCGGCCAGATCCGCCAGCCCCTCCGTCAGGGAAACACCGCCTGTCAGGACGACTCCGGCGGGAAGCGGTTCGTTAATTCCCATTTCCGCCAGAGCATCGGATGCCATCTGCAATATCTCCGCCAGCCGCGATTCAATAATCATCGCCAATTCCTTCTGCGGTACTTTCTGTGCTTCCTTCCCGGAAATCCGGGGCAGCTCCAGCATGGCCTCCTCCGGAACAAGGCTCTGCAGAGCCATTCCGTGGTCAAGTTTCAGACGCTCGGCGTGCTGCAGTGTTGTCCGCAAGCCTACGGCAATATCGTTGGTGATATGGTCGCCTCCCACAGGCAGGACAGCCAGGTTTTTCAGATAACCGTTCTGGAAAACGGCAATTTCCGTAGTCCCGCCGCCCAAATCCAAAAGGACGGTGCCCAGTTCCTTTTCATCCCTGGTAAGCGCCACCTCTGCATTGGCCAAAGAATTGAGAACAGTTCCGTCTATGTCCAGGCCCGCCCTTTCCACACAGCGGTAAAGATTGCGCAGGGAAGTTATCATCCCTGTAATAACCATGGCATCCACTTCCAGCCGCACACCCACCATGCCTACAGGGTCATGAATACCGTCATAGCCGTCTACAATGAATTCACGCGGAATAACATCGATGATTTCCCGGTCCGGTGGCAGGGCAATAACTTTTGCTGCCTGCAGGACCCGTTCCACATCTTCATCCGTAATCTCTTTATCGGCACCGGCTACGGCAACTACGCCGCGGTTGTTGATCAGCCCCACCTGTGAACCGACTATACCTAAAAAAGCGGAGGGTATTGTCGTGCCCACCATCCGCTCGGCTTCTTCCACCGCGTTTGCAATTGCTTCCACCGTTTTGTCCAAATCGACAATAACCCCTATTTTCAGACCATGAGAAGGGCTTGTCCCAACACCAATAATGTTGATTGTCCCGTCCGGATTCACTTCCCCCACGATGGCCCGCACATGGGAAGTGCCGATATCCAGGCCGCAAATTAAGTTGCGTTTCATCACACAACACCCTCTCGCCGCTTTTGTTTGCGTCATTATAGATTTATTCAACAAGAGTTAGGTTTTCCCTTTTTTTAGACTAATTGTTTTTTGCGTTTTTTGTTTCTATGATATGGAAGGCGGGTGCTGTAGGGACGCGTAAATCAAGGTAGCCTTCCCCCTGACGGCCGCCCAGCTGTCCCAGGATCTGCAACAACACTTGTGCTTTTTCGGCAAAGTTCTTATTCCCCAGCCAGACGGAGAGCCCGTCCATTGTCACTATAACGAGATTTTCCTCCTGGGAAGTATTAATTTCTGAAACGGGCACGCCCGCTTCCGCCAGGGCGGAACATAACTCCCGCACCTGCTCCAGCAAGCGCCCGTCCAGCACAGTCTCCCCCACTTTTCCTGTTGCAGGCACAAGCCCTGTCAACAGGGGGAGGGCGTACTGGAGCGGGTCTGCCGTTGAACCCAGTATGAGGCCGTTTTCTCCCACTTCCAAAAAATATTCCTGGTAAGGAATAAGCACCAGCGTCTCATGCTCCGCCACGTCAACCTGCAGCCCGTCAGGCAGCAGGCGCCTGATTTCCGCGTTTGCAATGCGGGGAATGGCGAGCACTCTTTCCGTCAGGGCCGCCAGGTCCAGCTGCAGAATATTGTCACCGCGTCTTACCTGCAGCGCTTCCAGGATTTCTGCTTCCGGGGTCAGCTCATTGCCGCTGATGGAAATTTCTTTGAGGCAAAAAAGATCTGAGCGCAAAACACCCAGCAAGGCGCA
>DUUE01000058.1 GCA_012841735.1 Bacillota bacterium
GCCGCATCCGTAAGCCCACCAGCCATATTACCATCATTCTCAGAGAGAAGAAGGAGGGATAAGTCCGTGGGTCAAAAGGTAAGTCCCATCGGTTTCCGCATTGGCGTGATCAAAGACTGGGAAGCCAAGTGGTATGCCGATAAAAACTATACCGAACAACTGCATGAAGATTTGCAGATTCGTAAAACAATTGCCAAACAGCTTGACAACGCCGGCGTATCACGTGTGGAAATCGAGCGTGCCGCCAACCGTGTCCGCATTTCCATCTATACAGCCAAGCCGGGTATTGTCATCGGTAAAGGCGGAGCAGGCGTGGAAGAATTGCGCAAACGGCTGGAAAAGCAGACAGGCAAACAGGTTCATATCAATATTGTGGAAATTAAAAATCCGGAGCTTGATGCCACCCTGGTAGCCGAAAATATTGCTGTCCAGCTGACCAAGCGCGTTGCTTTCAGGCGGGCAATGAAACAGGCTGTTTTCCGCACCATGCGTGCCGGTGCCAAGGGTATAAAAGTGATGATCAGCGGCCGTCTCGGCGGGGCGGAAATCGCCCGCACAGAATCATACCATGAGGGAACCGTGCCGCTGCAGACTTTGCGTGCCGATATTGATTACGGTTTTGTGGAAGCGCATACCACTTACGGGCGCATCGGCGTCAAAGTCTGGATTTACAAAGGGGATGTTCTCCCGACCAGACAGACCAAGACGGGAGGAGGGGACCGGCATGCTGATACCCAAAAGAGTTAAATACCGCAGGCAGCATCGCGGCCGGATGAAAGGGAAAGCTCACTCCGGCAATGAGATAGTTTTTGGCGAATACGGCCTGCAGGCGCTGGAAGCTTCCTGGATTACCAGCCAGCAGATAGAAGCGGCCCGGATTGCCATGACACGTTATATTAAACGGGGCGGTAAAGTCTGGATCAAAATTTTCCCGGATAAGCCCATTACCGCCAAGCCGGCAGAGACCAGAATGGGCAGCGGCAAAGGATCGCCCGAATACTGGGTGGCCGTGGTCAAACCGGGCAGGATCATGTTTGAACTGGCCGGCGTCAGTGAAGAGATCGCCAGGGAAGCCATGCGTCTTGCCGCGCACAAACTGCCCATTAAGACAAAATTTGTCAAACGTACTGAGATTGGTGGTGAAAGCCATGAAAGCTAGAGAATTAAGGGAATACAGCGACGTGGAGCTTGACAGCAAGTTGGCCGAATTAAAAGAAGAGCTGTTTAACCTGCGCTTTCAGATGGCTACAGGCCAGTTGGAAAATCCTATGCGCATTCGTGAAGTGCGTAAAAATATTGCCCGTGTCAAAACCATCCAGCGGGCACGTGAACTGAACTCCTGACAAAAGCACCGCTTTTGGCCGGAAGCAATTGATCCGAAAGGAGGCAATGCTCTTTGGAACGCAAGCAGCGTAAGACCCGCATTGGCTGGGTTGTGAGCGATAAAATGGATAAGACGGCCGTTGTTAAAGTGGAACGAACAACCCGTCACCCCCTGTACGGCAAAACTATCCGCGTGAGCAAAAAATACAAAGTTCATGATCCGGAAAATGCCTGCAGTATCGGGGATAAAGTCAAAATTATGGAAACCAGGCCCCTCAGCAAGGACAAAAGATGGCGTCTGGTGGAAATCATAGAAAAAACAAAACTTTAACCAGCGGCGTATGGCGTCAGATATCCACTCCTTATTTCCCACAGCCCATATCTGATATCTGACATGAAGGAGGTTTGACGATGATTCAGTCCCAGACATATCTGAATGTTGCAGATAACTCGGGCGCCAAAAAGATCATGTGTATTCGCGTTCTTGGCGGCTCTTCCCGTAAATTTGGCAACATCGGTGATATAATTGTTGCTTCCGTCAAAGAAGCAACGCCCGGCGGGGTTGTTAAGAAAGGCGAAGTTGTAAAGGCGGTCATCGTCCGTTCAGCTCACGGTTTGCGGCGCGGCGACGGCTCGTATATTAAATTTGACGAAAATGCGGCCGTCTTGATTAATGAACAGAAGAACCCGCGTGGCACCCGGATTTTCGGACCGGTAGCCCGGGAGCTGCGGGAAAAAGATTTTATGAAAATTATCTCACTGGCACCGGAAGTGATTTAGCGCCAAGGAGGTGCGAGAGAAGTGGCAAAACTCCATGTCAAAAAAGGAGATCAGGTTCTTGTCCTTTCCGGTAAGGACAAAGGCAAGAAAGGAAGAATTATCAGTGCTTTGCCGGCGGAAGGCAAGGTCATAGTCGAAGGTGTAAATATTGTAAAGAAGCATACCCGCGCCACCCAGCGTGTCCAGGCGGGCATCCATGAACAGGAAGCGCCCATTTACAGCGCCAAAGTCATGGTTATCTGCCCCAGCTGCAAGAAACCGACGCGCATTAAAAAGTCCCCGGTAAAAAAAGGGGAAAAGACTGTTTGGGTGCGTGCCTGCAAAAAATGCGGGGAGCTTCTTGACAAGTAGCCGGAAAGGAGGTAACAGAGTATGGCCCGTTTGAAAGATAAGTACGTAAACGAAGTCAGACCCGCTTTAATGGCGCGTTTTCAGTATAAAAATCTCCTCGAGGTTCCCCGTCTGGAAAAAGTGGTAATAAACATGGGTGTGGGCGAAGCCAAAGACAACCCCAAAGCCCTGGAAGCCGCCGTCAATGATCTTTCCCTGATCGCCGGCCAGCGTCCCATTATTACCAAAGCCAAAAGGTCTGTTGCCAGCTTTAAAATCCGTGAGGGAATGAATATCGGCTGCAAAGTAACCCTGCGCGGCCGGCGGATGTACGAATTTTTGGATAAACTGTTTAACGTGGCTCTGCCCCGTGTGCGTGACTTCCGCGGTATTTCACCCAAATCCTTTGACGGCCGCGGCAACTTTTCCCTGGGGCTGCGTGAACAGCTCATCTTTCCGGAAATTATTTATGACCAGGTGGAAAAAGTACGTGGGATGGATGTTGTCATTGTCACCACGGCCGAAACAGATGAAGAAGCACGTGAATTATTGCGTGAATTAGGGATGCCGTTTCGCAGCGCCTAAACACGTTAACCTTTAATTTGAGTAAAGGAGGGGAAAGTGTGGCCAAAAAATCACTGATAGCAAAAGCAGGCAGGTCCCCCAAATTTAAAGTGCAAGCCTATAACCGCTGCAAGCTGTGCGGCCGCCCCCATGCGTATCTGCGCAAGTTTGGCATGTGCCGCCTTTGTTTCCGCAAGCTCGCCCATGAAGGGAAAATCCCCGGCGTGAAAAAAGCCAGCTGGTAGGGGATTGGAGAGAAAGGAGGTTCGATTGCAATGACCATGACGGACCCAATTGCCGATATGTTAACAAGAATCCGTAATGCCAACACCATGAAGCATGAAGTTGTGGAAATCCCCGGCTCCAAAATTAAACTTGCCATTGCGGATATTTTGAAAAAAGAAGGCTTTATTAGAGACTTTGAGTTTAAGAAAGACAACAAGCAGGGAATACTCAGGATTTTCCTGAAATACGGCCCGAACCGTGAACATGTGCTGACCGGCCTGAAACGGATCAGTAAACCCGGCCTGCGCGTATATGCCAATAAGGACGAACTGCCGAAAGTGCTGGGCAGGCTTGGGATTGCCGTCATCTCCACCTCACAGGGGATTATGACGGACAGAGCGGCGCGTAAAGCCGGAATCGGCGGAGAAGTCCTCTGCTATATCTGGTAAAGGAGGGATGAAGGATGAGCCGTATCGGCCGTAAACCGATTGAACTGCCGGCAGGCGTAGAATTCTCGCAAAACGGAAATGTAGTAACGGTAAAAGGCCCGCTTGGTCAGCTGCAGAAAGAATTGCCCGCAGCAATCAATGTACGTTTGGAAGGCAATCAGGTCATTGTCACACGCAACAGTGACGACAAAACGGACCGTTCCCTCCATGGCCTTACCAGGACGCTGATCGCCAATATGGTAGAAGGCGTGACAAAAGGCTACAGCAAAACACTGGAGCTTGTAGGTGTGGGGTATCGCGCCACCAAGCAGGGGGAAGCAGTTAACATTGCCATCGGGTATTCCCACCCTGTCAATATTCACCCGCCCAAAGGGATTCAGCTGGAAGTCCC
>DUUE01000126.1 GCA_012841735.1 Bacillota bacterium
CATCAAAAGCAATGCCGACAAACAGTTTGGGGACAAAATAACTCATGCCTATGGCAATGATATAACCGGGCAGGAGGAAATGCCACAGCTGAAAACCCGGTATCAGGATCCTGAGCATGGAGAGCGCCACGGCAATTCCCACACCCAGGGCGAGTGCACCGAGTACGGCTTTGCCTTTTACATAACCGCTGGTTACATCTTCAATCTGGTGTGTCAGCACATGTACGGCCGGCTCGGCCAGAATGGTGGTAAAACCCAGAAAAAAGCCGGTGACAATTATCAGGCCATAATTGCCTGTGCCGGCGATTTTGTATCCTACCATACTGCCGGCATCCATAAACACGGCGTTGACACCGGTGAAAAAAACCGCCAGTCCGGCAAAGGTGTAAACAAAGCCTTTCAGAATGCGGGAAAAAGCTTTTTTGTTCAGCTTAAACAAGATTAGCTGTAAAGTAAAAAAAATGACAACAAGCGGGAGGATGGCAAAAACAGTTTCGCGCAGGGCACCCGGCAGGGCTTCCAGAAAAGGGCGGATAAGGGCGGCATCCGTGGGGAGTGCCACTTCCAGGCCGTCGCCCAGCCCTTTTGTGCCGGCAAAGATACTCATCAGCTGGACGGCTAGGATGGCTCCCACGGAAGTGATGGCAACAAGCCCAAAACTGTCCTTTTCCGACGCCTTGCTGTCCTTTTTCAGGGCGGATACCCCCACGCCCAGGGCAAGAATAAAAGGTACTGCCATCACGCCGGTGGTGGCTCCGGAAGCATCAAAGGAAATGGCCAGGAATTCAGTTTTGGTAAAAAAGGCCAGCACAAAGGCCAGAGCATATAAAACTGTCAATGTTTTATAAAGGGGGATATTGTAGACAATCCGGACAAAACCGGCTGCCATCAGCAATCCCAGGCCGACTGACACCACGATGACCAGGCTGGCTGCAGAAACGTGGCCGGCAGTAACAAGAGAAACCTGGTTTGCCAGCACCAGTAACCCCGGTTCGGCAACGGAAATGAAAAAACCAAGAATTACTCCGGAGATAAGCAGGATCCATAATTTATTCTTTTTTATGATGTTTTCACCTGTCAGGCTGCCCAGCGGGGTAACGGCAAGATCAACCCCGATTAAAAAAACGGAAAGGCCAAGGGTTACCAGCAGCGCGGCAAGAAAAAAGCGCAGTAAAAGCGGAAACCCCAGCGGTGTGACAGTCAGGTTGAAGATGAGGACAATTAGTGTAACCGGCAGAACTGAAAATAATACTTCTCTGATTTTTTCGGTAAAGACATTCAAATAAGGATTCCCCCCGGCATTATTCTCTTGGTTATAACTATGCCAGAGCAGGCAGGATTTCCTGCCCCGAGAAAAAAAAAAGCGGCTTTATTGCCGCAAAAAGTTTTACTCTTGTGGTACCTCACTGGCGGGAATCTGACGCAGCTGTGAAGGGTCGTCCACATCTTTATGGATAAAAAGGCCGCACCAGCATTGTTTCATATAGTCAAAATGCTTTCTGTGAAAGGGAATGCAGGGGCAGCAGATTTTCATGTCTTCTTCCCTGTTGCCTGTAATGGCCTGGCAGGGACAAAAAGGGCTGCCGTATCTTCGCTCAATCAGAACTTCCTGTTCCAGCAGAAAATCGGCCATTTCCTCATCAGGTGTAAATTTATAGCCCAGCGCGTCAACAACCCGGGCAAAACGCTGGCGGAAAAATGCTTTTCTTTTGCCCGTATCCATATTTATATTCCCAGCAGCTCTTTCAGTCGTTCTTCGTGGAATCCCACCACATATTTATCTCCCAGCCGGACAACCGGGAACTGGCTGGTACCGGTTAAAGCCTTAACTTCCGCCACCAGTCTTTTCTTTTCCTCTTCCGGGGCCAGGTCCACATCTGCATAATCATAATCCACATTATTGTCTGCCAGCCAGCGTTTTGTCCTTTTGCAGTGGTAACAGGTGCTCAGTGCGTACAAAAAAGGTTTCATGTCACATCTCCTCCCAGATCAACATAGATTTCCCCGCCTGTAACCTTTACCGGAAACACAGGTATTGCAATCTCCGGTGCGGCGGTAAACTCCCCTGTCCGCAAGTCAAATACCCAGTCGTGACAGGGGCAGGTTACTGTATGCCCGCGCAGTAAACCTTTATGTAAAAAACACCCCAGATGCGGGCAGTCGTTTAACAGGGCGTAATACTGCCCGTCTACCCGTGCCAGCAGGATATTGCGTCCTCCCATTTTCCTGTTGGCGAGTGTATTTTCGGGCAGTTCATCCACGGGCATCGCTTTTTCCCAGCGGCTCATATTTCCCTCCTTAAGTTTGTGATATCTTTATTATAACCCATAGTGACCCGTTGAAAAAATTAACAGTGAATTATATTCCGGCTGTCTGCCGCTTTAGTTTCCTGCGGTAAACTGGCCAAATTTTCCCGGACAACGTATAATATAAATAACATCAGTGCTTGTCACAGTTCACAGGAGGTCGCCAATGGCAGACAACTGGCAGATCACACTGAATCTGGGCGAAAAAATCTCCGGCAGGGATCTTTTGGTCCTCCTGGAGAAAATAGATGAACACGGCTCGTTGAACAGGGCAGCGGAAGCGGCCGGGATGTCTTACCGCTATGGCTGGGACCTATTAAAACGGGCTGAAACGGCTCTTGACACCGAGCTGGTTGTACGCCGGACGGGCGGAAGCAGCGGCGGCGGCTCCACCCTGACTAAGGAAGGCCTGCTGCTATTGGGGCACATGAGGACGCTGCAGCGGGAAGTACAGGGCCAGTTTGCCGCCCTGCTCACATCACAGGCACAGCGGCAAACCACCGGTTACCTGCTTTTGGCAAGCACCATGGAGCCCGTGGTAACCGGTTTGCTCGATGTGCTGGAGCAACGCTACCTGCAGGAAACGGGGGTAATGGTCCGCCATATCGCCGCCGGCAGCGGCCAGGCACTGGATATGGCCAAAGCGGGCAGGGCGGACATTGTCCTGGCGCATGCCCCGGAGGCGGAAGAAAGTTTTGTCCGGGAAGGCTGGGGTGTTTTCAGACTCCCCGTGATGACAAATAAAATTGTTTTTGTCGGACCCCGTTCGGATCCGGCGGGAATTGGCACAGCAACCAGTGCCGCAGAAGCCGTGGAACGCATTGCCCGCAGCCAGGCTGTCTTTGTCAGCCGCGGCGACCGTTCAGGCACCCACCTGTTTGAGCAAAAAATCTGGCGGCAGGCCGGGCTGGACCCTGAAGGGCGGCCGTGGTACCGTATAGCTGTAAACACCCTGGGGAACTACGGCCTGCTGCGGCAGGCAGAAATCTGGGGCGCTTATACCGTGGTGGACCGGGCCAGTTTTGTGGCGGGCTACCGGGGTGACGCCCTTTC
>DUUE01000249.1 GCA_012841735.1 Bacillota bacterium
CCTGGCTGTCTGCAGAAGAACTGCTCGTGCTGCACAGTGTGGAAGCGGCACTGAACCGCCTCTATAACAGCGGGCGTTTCCGGCGCACACTGCGTTACCTCCTGCAGGTCACGGGGGAAGCGCCCTTTTCCCTCCTGCGCCGTTTCGCCGCAGACACCGCTGCCGCCGCGACGGCCACCATGTCCCTGGATGACTACACCGCCCTTATTTTTACTCATTTCTCCGCCCGCCCGGGTGTGGATAAGACCGTACTGCGCGACACCATGGTGTGCGACCGCCTGGCCACCAATGCTTCCGGCAAACTGCCGCCCGTCCTGCGGATACAGGATACTGCCCTGAAAAAAGCCATCCGGAAAGCAAAGGAAGCATTCCCGCCCGCCCCGGGCCGCAGGCGGGGATATGCCCTGCTTTACAGCGTACCCTGCCTTGTCTTTGCCGAGTACGGCCACCGGGACCGTGTCACCGGAGAATACCCCCTGACCCGCTTGCACTTTGATCTTTAAAATACAACGGAGAGATTTGGAGGGCGGCCGCCGCGCGGCAATTGTGCTGAGCTGTAATATTCCGCCCGGGGGCGGCAAATAATAGCTTAAAGAGATACAATAAAAGCGTCCGTATCTGTTGAAGGAGGCGTTTATGCACACTTTAAGCCACTTGCAGGAAGCTCTGCACCAGAAGGAACAGGCACTGATACAGTATGTCAGGCATATGCGGGAGGCCCAGGACAGTGAAAATGAAGAAATCGCGGCACTGTATGCGGACCTGGCCAAAGCTGAGGAAAAACATATTGCAGTGATCAGGGATCAAATAACACAGCTGGCGCAAGGGCAGGAGACACTGAACAAATACCAACAGATAAATCAGTACAATTCCCAGCACTCCACTTACCAGAACGGGCCCGAGCAGTAAACAGCAGTCGCACCGGCAGATTGCCGGTGCGACTGCTGTTATAACTGGACCTTATAAAATTCACTGACTCTTTTTTTCACTTCCGCCAGCACTTCCTCCACATTGATTCCTTGCTCTGCATAAGTCCTGACCCAGTCATGCCAGGTTTCCTCGGCGATCGTTTGCCATTTATGCCGTTCTGCTGCCGTCAGCCTGTTAATTTCGCCGCCGGAAGTGGTAATGTCGTTGGTAACTTTCTGCAGGCGGGAGTTGTAGTATTGTTCAATTTCAAGCAGGGCTGCGTCGCCGCTGTGCCTGGTAAATATTTCCTGAATGTCAGGCGGCAGCGAGTCCCATTTGTTTTTGTTCATTACAAACCAGAAAGGCATGACCTGAATTTTTTCATCGAGATAATATTTGGCCAGCTCCACCAGGGCAAAGCCGTCAACACCGTGCCAGTCGGAAATAAAACCGTCAACAACGTTCCGTTCCAGCGACCGGTATAATTCCGTAATGGGGATGGACACCGGCACTGCGCCCAGTTTGGCTATAAACTGGGTCACAGGCCCCCCGGAACAGCGGATTTTTTCTCCCTGCAGGTCTGCAGCGGCAGTAACCTTTTTATTTGTCCCCAGGGGCGCATCCATGTTTGTCTGCAGGAACAAAACGTGAACATCTTGGTATTCGGCGGACAGCAGGTCTGTTTCCCGGTAAATATCCCAGAGAATCTTACCACCCATATAGGCGTTTTCCACACCGATCATGGGCAGGCTGATGGCTTCCGTCCCGGGGAACTGTCCCGGAAACTGTGCCACCTGGCCCCAGGCAAGGTCACAGGCACCGGATGTCACCAGCTTATAAGAATCTCCCGGCCCGCCCAGGGCTGCACTGGGATGAACGGTAATTTTGATCCTGCCGCCTGAGGCGGCGCCCAGCCTTTTGGCATAAGCTGTAAAAAATTCACCCATTGCCGCCGTCGGCGGGTCCTGGTGATGCAGTGTAAACTCATAAATCTCACCTGCCGCACCGGGGCCCGCTCCAGTATGCGCCCTTTTCCCCTGGCAGGATGTCAGCACCGGCAGCAGGAGCATGGCAATTAACAGGCACAGAAATAACGATTTTCTTGTCATTTTGCTTCCCCTTTGCAGCAGGCGGCAACTTTTTAACTCTCCTTATTGGCCGCAGACATGACGCGTTTCTGCATCACATAGGAGATGACCACCAAAATCAAAACCACCAGGCTGATGGGCCGTGTAAACAAAGACGTTACAAAGGGCAGCACGCC
>DUUE01000090.1 GCA_012841735.1 Bacillota bacterium
AGAGTAGAGACGGGATGACATCCGCTCCGCTCCAGGCGTTCCTTCAGAACGGGCTCCGCTTGGCGGAACGCCGGAATGTCCGTTGTATAATAATTCAGCCTGACCACATCCGCCAGTTTCACTCCCGCCTCTTGCAAAACAGTCTCCAGATTGTCCAACGCCTGCAGCAGCTGGGGTATCATTTCCCCGGGATGCAGCGGATTCCCTTCGCTGTCCACAGACACCTGCCCCGCGCAAAACACCATCCGTTTTACACCCATCAGGTCGTTGGCCTGGACAAACCCCAGCTCTTGCTGCCATTCCCATGGGTTGATAATTCTCCGCTCCATCTTTTCACCCCCTTGTTACTCTTTTCCTCCTGTGCACGCGCCACTGTCCCCTGCACTGATCCTGTCCTGCCCGCAGAGTCACGCCTCAGCCGGTACCGTGCTGCCTTCGCAACCGGCCGCTGCAAATACTTCAGGCAGATCCGGCCCGTGTGGGGACACGGCTTTCACAGGGAAGTCCTGTCTGGCATTTTCCGCAGCCGTAGCGCGGTTTGAGGAAAAGGCGCGTCCCCCTCATGAACGCCGAACAGGCGAGATTGGACTTGCCGCCGGCAGACAATGCGCCTGCCGGGCATTTTTTCAGACAGGCACCACATTTGGTGCAGTATTCGTAGGGCGTGGCATATTTTCTTGGCGTCGGTTCCAACTCCAAATCCGTTACAATACTGCACAGCCTGCCTGCCGTTCCCAGTTCCGTAATCAGGCAGGTATGCAGGCCAAAGGTGCCAAGCCCACACACATAGGCCACATGACGTTCCGACCAGTTGCTGTTATAAGGGGGAATGGGGGCATCGGGCACGGAGATATTGGACTGAAAGCGTTCATCAAGCGACGGGGCCACTGCCCGGTATCCGGCTTTTTTCAGTTCATCCAGCAGATAAGAGCTGAGGGCGTCAATGAACTGCTGGCCTTCAATTCTGGCATAAAGCCACTCCAGCGAAGGCAGGTTTTCATCCGCAGTATTTGATTTTTTGACCCTTTCCGTCACCGGCAGAAAAAAACTGATTACACTCCTGGCACCCGGGAGCCATTTTTCAGGCGGCAGAAAATGCGGGCCCACTATTTCCGGCGCAAGCAACTCCTGAAACATGGCATCGCCGGCAGCGGCCACTGCCATGAGCGGTTTTGCAAACAGTTTCAGGCCAAGATATGCCTCGTCCGGATTTGTTTCCGCCTGGATATAATTTTTTTGCGACTGAGTGGTAAAAGTTCCGGCCAGTTCCAACAACGTTTCTTTGTCCGATTTTTTCCTGCCTCCCATCTTGCCACTCCGCTCCTTTCCGTTAACTGTTTTTCAATTCTCCGGGCGACGCTGATTTCCTTTTAAAAAAAGTAACCGGAAGGCGCAGGCAGGCACAAGACCGGTTTTGCCATGCACTCTCCGGGATAAGATATGGTTCCGCCCGGCAACGACAGCGACTGGGAAAGTTCAGGAAGTCCCGGCCTGACCCCGGATGTATTCGGTCATGATTTTTTCCGGATCGGCGCTGTTATAGGCGACAATATTTTTCAGGTGGATGAAAGAGTCCAGTTCTACGGTGTCAAAGACAACCACAATACCATCCGGGGTCTTCCTGAGTACCTTCCCCTGCAGCGCTATCTGCAAATTGGACTGTTTGCCGGTCAGATTAATTTTAATGTCCAGCGGAGTACCTATTTCCAGCAAATGCTCAGTAAAAATAAACATTCCTTTTAAGCTGAGATCTTTCACTTCACCCTGAAAGGCAAGTTCCCCCGCGGTAATTTCAGTTGCAATCCGGAAAGGAACCCGTGTAAATCTCCTTTTTTCCACCATTATCCCCCCGGTTCCATGCCCGGCGCAAGCCGCACAGGCGGCGTTGCCTGCAGGCAAATTCTGCTAAATATACATTACACCATTTCCCGCAGCATGGCAATCGACTTTTACACCGGCACATCCTGCCCTGTGACAGCAGGGCAAAAGCAACAAACAGCCGTTTTTCAGTAACGTCCCAGGTTCCTGCAGAGAAAATAGGCGGCCGTGGTGGCATGCCAGATATTTCCCGGCGTCACGCAATCGCCCAGCTGGTGAAACTCCCCGGC
>DUUE01000342.1 GCA_012841735.1 Bacillota bacterium
CTGCTTCCGTCAGCTCGGCATATCTTACCGTTTTTGCCCGGCGTCCGCCTGCAGCCTTCAGGGTGGCAGGGACCATTGCTTCCAGAAAATCAATGACAGAACACAGGTAACGCTGTGCCCCCCAGTAGGCCAGGCTGATCAGTTCCGGTGTCAAAACCGGTTTTTCATCCAGGACAGCCAGGATGTCTTTCAGCTGCCGCTCCACCTGCGGTTCGGCCGCATCCGTCAGGGCGACACAATAACCGGGAACAGTCCGCTTGCCGAAAGGTACCAGGACACGGCTGCCCACTTCCACGGACAGTGAGGGGGGAATACGGTAAGTAAAGGGCCGGTCCTCTGTCAGGTTGTGAATTTTAACAATAACTTCGGCATACTGTGACATGCTGCTGCCCTCCGTTTGTTCTCCTCACTAATTCCACATTCCGCTCCGTTTCCCTCCCGCGCAGGCACCTTGCATAACCGTACCTGCCCGGCGTATAATGGTGACGGAGGTAGGAAAAATGAATCATAAATTTGCGGCACTGGTACGTAACAACCGTTCCTGGCTGGCCCTGGCAGTTTGTTTTTTTCTGGGCGGTTTTGCCCTGGCTTATACCGCCCTGTCACAGGACCCTGAGCTGGTAAAATTTTTGGAAGAAACTTCGCTGACAATGCTGCAGGAGCTGGGAGAAGAAGTATTCACCACCACACCCCTGCAGGGACTTATGATCCTCTTTCTGCACAACCTGACTTCCGTAATTTCCATTATGTTTCTGGGCTTTTTTCTCGGCCTGCCCGCCCTGTTTTCCGCCCTGGCAAACGGTTCCGTCCTCGGACTGGTGGCTTTTCAACTGGCGGAAACGGGCGTTGCTCCCCTGCCTTTTCTTGCGGCCGGGGTGCTCCCCCACGGTGTTTTTGAACTGCCCGCTTTTTTCATCAGTGTTGCCCTTGGCCTGAAACTGGGTTACCATCTGATTTTCCCCCTGCCGCACACATCCCGCGGCAACACTATACGCATCATCCTGACGGAAATGGGCTTTTCCCTGCCTTACCTTGCCGGCCTGCTGGCCGTTGCTTCAGCAGTGGAAGTCCTGCTGACACCGCTGATTCTGACAAAATTCATGTAACCTAAAAAGGGCGAGAATTCGCCCTTTTTCTTTTCCCGGCATTTATTTTTTTGTCCGTTCAAAACCGAGTTTCCCGGCGGCAATCTCCTCCAGGGCAATGGAAACATCCTTCTTGGAGCTTGTTTCCACCAGTTTCGGTGCATTCTCGTTCAGCATACGCGCCCGTTTGGCAGCGGCAATGACCAGAGTATATTTGCTGTCCATTTTTTCCATCAGTTTGTCAATGGAAGGGTAAATCATCCTTTTACCTCCTCTGCAAGTGCCTGAATTAAATTGTGATTCCTTGCAACACGCAGTTTTTCCGCTGTCAGAATGGCAAAAATCCTGTCCCTGGCCGCGGAAACACTGTCATTCACCACCACATACCTGTATTTGTATGCCTGAGCTATCTCCTGCGCCGCCGCCGTCAGGCGTTTTGCCAGATTATCCCTGCTTTCCGTTCCCCGGTTGGTAATGCGGCTGCGCAGTTCCGCACCGGACGGCGGCAGTAAAAAGATAAAAACACCCTCCGGATAAGTGCGCATCACCTGTTGTGCACCCTGGGGGTCAATTTCCAGAATGACGTCCCGTCCTGCCGCCAGCATATTTTCCACCGCTTTGCGCGGCGTCCCGTAATAATGGTCATAGACACAGGCGTACTCAAGAAAATCGCCGGCGGCGATAGCTTCTTCAAACTTTTCCCGGCTGACAAAAAAATAGTTAACCCCGTCCTGTTCACCGGCACGGGGTTGACGGGTGGTTTTCGATACTGACAGGACAAGGTCAGGCTTTTTTTCCAGCAGTGCCTGACAGACAGTGCCTTTCCCTGTGCCTGAAGGACCAGAAATCACAATAAGCAAACCTGTCTGCACCACATATTTCCTCCGGCTGTTTATTGTTCCTCATCTTCTGCCAGAACAGTTTCTTTTGTGTGCAAGCGGTGTTTCACCGTTTCCGGCTGGACAGCCGACAGCACGACATGGCCGCTGTCCGTAATAATAACGGCACGTGTTCTCCGGCCGTATGTAGCATCAATGAGCATGCCGCGGTCCCTGGCTTCTGTGATCACACGTTTGATCGGTGCAGATTCCGGACTGACAATGGCAATAATTCTGTTGGCAGAAACAATGTTGCCGAACCCTATATTAATCAGCTTAATTTGCACAGCGGGAACCTCCTTTTTTTTGCGACAAACTGAAATTGGTTGCCCCGGTGAACTCTGCTAATAGTATAACGGATCTGCGGCAAAAAATGCAAGGGCGAAAATCAGCTGTGTCTTGTGCGCTCATTCTATGTTTTGCACCTGTTCACGTATCTTTTCCAGTTCGGCTTTCATTTCCACCACCAGCCTGGCCACCTCATAATCATTGGCCTTGGAACCGATCGTATTCACTTCCCGGAATAGTTCCTGGGTCAAAAAATCCAGCTTCCGGCCCACCGGCCCCGTTTCCTGCAATGCTTCCCTGAAAGCTGACAGGTGGCTCCAAAGCCTTACCAGTTCTTCAGTCACATTACAGCGGTCGGCAAAAATAGCCGCTTCCGTCAGCAGGCGGGCAGGGTCTATTTCCGCCTGCCCCAGGAATTCCTGCAGGCGCTCCGCCAGTTTTTTGCGGTATTCAGCCACAATCAGCGGTGCTCTCTCTTCCACCTGCCGGGAAAAACCGGCCACCAGTTCCAGGCGTGGCAGCAGGTCCGCCTCCAGGCGGGCTCCTTCTTCCAGGCGTTGCTGTTGCAGTTTTGCTGCAGCGGCATCCAGCACGGGCAGCAGGACGTTCCAGACCTTGTCCAGTTCAGCCTCGGCCTTCTCTACCCGCAGCAGGTCGGGAAAACGCGTGAGGATTTCCAGCAGGGGCGCATCCCGGACACCACAGAAGTCCTGCATCTCCGCCAGCGCTTCCCTGTAAGCGGCCAGCAGTTTACGGTCCAGGACGACATTAACCGCCTCCGTCTCGCCCCCGTTCCAGCTTATGTATACCTCCACCCGTCCCCTGCCCAAAAACTGCTGCAGGCGCCTGCGAACTTTTTCTTCCAGCGCCTGTATTTCCCTGGGCATGCGGATGTTAAAATCCAGATACCTGTGGTTGACTGAACGCAATTCCACCTTAAAGTAGTCTTTCTCCCCGGCGGCGCTTTCCGCCTGCCCGTAGCCAGTCATGCTTCTGATCATCTGTTTACCTCTTTTCCTGTGGTTCTCTGTTTATTTTAACAAAAAAAATGAACTTAACAAAGCAAGTTATTTTTTAATGGGGGCAACCCGGGGCTGAAAAACGGCTTTCAGCAGGACAAGCAGGCCGCCGGCTATTTCAGGGGCGGCGACGGCACCCAGAATCAGCAGCCACTGTTTTGCCGACAGGGGCGTGGTGATAAAAACTGCCGCCAGCACAGGATGGTATAGAACCAAAACAAGCAGCACAAGGGAGGACGCCACGGCGGCCAGCAGCCATGGGTTGGAAAAAATACTGATCTGCCAGACGGACAGTTGCTCGCTGCGGCAGTCAAAAACATAAACCATCTGGGCTATAATCAGCGTCACAAAAGCCATGGTCCGGGCGGTATCAAGACCGGTGCCCTGCTTGAGGGCAAAAGCAAAAATGAGAACAGTGGTCAGGCCGATAACAATACCGCGCCCCAAGATCTTTTCCCACAAACCGCGGGCAAAAACGCCCTCATCCGGGGAACGGGGCTTCCTTTCCATGACATGGCTGTCGGTCGGGTCCACACCCAGCGCCATGGCCGGCAGGCCGTCTGTTACCAGGTTTATCCAGAGGATCTGGATGGCGCGCAACGGCAGGGGCAATCCTGCCAGCATGGCCAGGAACATGGTCAGAATCTCTCCCGTATTGCAGGCCAAAAGAAAACGAATGAACTTGCGGATATTGTCATAGATGCCCCGGCCCTCCTCCACCGCATTGACAATGGTGGTAAAATTGTCATCAGCCAGGATCATAGCGGCCGCCTCCCTGGTGACATCTGTGCCGCTTTCCCCCATGGCAATGCCGATATCCGCCTCTTTGACCGCCGGCGCATCATTAACCCCGTCTCCCGTCATGGCCACAATATGGCCGCGGCGTTTCAGCGCCCGGACAATCCGCAGTTTATGCTCCGGTGTAACCCTGGCGTAAACATATGTCTGTTCCACCGCCTGCTCCAGCCGGGCATCCGTCATTGCATCCAAATCCCGCCCCGTCAGGACTTTGCCGTGCCGCGGCAAAAGCTGCAGTGAACGGGCAACCGCCATGGCCGTTGTTTTATGGTCTCCCGTAATCATTACTGTTTTAATACCCGCCGTATGGCATTTGCGGATGGCCGGCAGCACTTCGGGGCGCGGCGGATCCAGCATCCCCAAAAGACCGAGAAAAATGAGCTCTTCTTCCCGGTCCCACCCCGCTCCGCCCGTCTGTGGCCTGTAAGCCACCGCCAGGTTGCGCAGTGCCAGTGCCGCCATTCTTTCAGTCTGCTGCAGCACCTCCGCCCGCAGGGAACGGGACAGTTCCACTACCCGCCCTGCATGATAAATCTGCGTACAACGCTCCAGGATTATTTCCGGTGCTCCCTTTACATACAGGACCTGCCCGTTTTTACCCTCATATAAAACAGACATGCGCTTGCGGGTACCGTCAAAAGGCTGCTCCGCAATCCGCCGCAAGTTTTGCTCCAGCTCCTCACGCCACAGGCCAGCCTTTGCTCCCGCCACCAGGAGCGCCCCTTCAGTGGGATCACCCTGTATCTCCCAGGCCGCTTCTTTCCGCCGCCACAGCGGCATAACCGGCACACTGCCGCGGACCAGCCTGGCGTTGTTACAGAGGACGGCCGCGGTCAGAGCCAAAAGCAAAGCAGGTTCGTTCCGGGCTTTAACCGTTCCGCCTTCCCGGATGAAGGCGCCATGGGGAGCATACCCCTCCCCCAGCACACTGTAATGCCTGCCCCCCGCCCAGATCTCCCTGACATTCATTTTGTTCTGCGTCAGCGTACCGGTTTTGTCCGAACAGATGACGGTGGCGCAACCCAGTGTTTCCACGGCCGGCAGGCGCCTGACAATGGCGTTTTTTTTCACCATCCGCTGTACACCCACAGCCAGAGCAACGGTAACAACGGCCGGCA
>DUUE01000327.1 GCA_012841735.1 Bacillota bacterium
AGGGCTTCCTCGGCGCTGGAGGCGGTGGGCCTGATCCCGTCCCTGCACCTGGACCGCCATCCTCACGAGTTTTCCGGCGGCCAGCGCCAGCGTATCTGTATCGCCAGGGCTCTTTCCATGGGGGCAAAAATAATCTTTGCCGACGAACCTGTTTCCTCACTGGACGTTTCCATTCAGGCGCAAATCCTGATTTTAATGAAAAAGCTGAAGGAAGAATTCGGCCTCACCTATATTTTTGTCACCCACGACCTTGCCCTGACCCGCTCCTTTGCCAACCGGGTACACGTGATGTATCTGGGCGAGATGGTTGAGAGCGGTCCCGTTGAGGAAATCTTTAAAGAACCCTATCATCCATACACCAGGTTGCTGTTGGCCTCAACCCCCATCCCCAATCCCAGGCGGGCCCGCAGCAGGGAAACAGTCGTTCCGAAGGGAGAAATTCCTTCCTCCGTCAACCCGCCGCCCGGCTGCCGCTTCCATACGCGCTGCCCGATGGCCAAGCCGGAATGCAAAAACGTCAAACCTGAAGTCAGAACCGTCGGGGATCGTTCCTTTGCATGTCACCTGGTCAATGTAAATTAAGTGCGGCCACTATTGCCCGGTTCTGCCGGGATATAAGAATGAAGAGAGAAAAGAAACAAAGCTTCCCAACAGTTTTGACTGCATTTATGCGGTCATTTTTTATCCTTTCCCGGCGCCTGCAGAAACTGCGCGAACCGGTTGCTTTTTACCTGTTTTTATGCTAATAATACTAGGTAATGAATAGCTTTAGTGTGCATTAATGACAACACAGGCGCCAAGAAAATTTCCGGAGGAACAGACTCTATGGGAACAAGTGACGGCAGGACAACAAAAATCTGGAACAGAATGTTCACCTGTGCGATTATCGCCAATTTTCTTTTGGGCATCTCACAGTACATAGTCAACCCGCTGATTGCCACCTACACAGATTACCTGGGCGCAAGCGAATTTATGGTGGGTTTGGTCTCGGGCCTTTACTTCGGTGTTGCTTTTGCCACCAGGCCTTTTTCCGGCCCCCTCATCACCAAGCTGAACAAAAAGCACATTATGTTTTTTGCCTACGCCATGGGAGCGATTGTCAATTTCGGTTACGCCGCGGCCGGCGGCATGCCGCTTTTTATCGCCGCCAGGGTGCTGCACGGCATCCAGTTTGCCTTTATCGGTTCGCTCAACATGACCCTTGCCGCCGACAGCCTGCCCGAGGAAAAAATGGCTTCCGGCCTCGGCCTCTTCAGCGCCGCCATCGCCGTCTCCATGGCTATCGCACCGTCCATCGGCATTGCCCTGCGCGCCTGGGGCGAAAGCACTTTCGGCAGCCTGGGCGCCGGCTATACAGTTGTCTTCCTCACGGCGGCGGGCTGTATGCTGCTTTCCCTCATCCCCTGCATTTTAATGCCATACAGGCACAGGTCCAAGGAAGAACTGGCCTCGCTGGGCGCCTGGTATAAAAACATCATTGCCAGGGAAGCCCTGATGCCGTCCGTTGTGGTCTTGTTCTTCTCCATGGCACAAATTACATATATCATCTACATGGAACCATATGCACAGGCCAACAACATCCCCAATGTGGGCCTCTTCTTTACCATCTATGCCTTTGTACTCTTTGCCGCCCGCCCCGCCAGCGGCAGGCTGGTGGACAAATACGGCATACCAAAGGTACTGATCCCCGGCTCGCTCATCTTTGCCCTCTCTTTCCTGGTTGTGGGCCTGGGCAATTCCTTCCCGGCCGTGGTGGCGGCGGCAATCCTGGCGCCCCTCGGCTTCGGCCTGGCCCAGCCGGCCATCCAGGTCATGGCCCTGCAGTCGGTGGAGCCGGTAAGAAGGGGAGTGGCCAGCAATACAAACTTCTTCGGCATCGACCTCGGCTTTTTTGTCGGCCCCTCCCTGGCAGGACTGGCCTATTCCTTAACCGGCAGCTATACCACCATGTTCATGCTGGCCGCACTCCCCGTC
>DUUE01000382.1 GCA_012841735.1 Bacillota bacterium
CGCCTACTTTTTCAATATGCTCCGTCCCCAAATGCACACAGCCGGGGCCGCAGGATTCACTTAAGCCGTAATTGGTATCGTAAAGATGGTGGGGAAAATATTTTTTCCAGCGCCGAATCAGGCTGGGAGGCACAGGTTGTGCACCAATATGCATCAGCCGCCACTGGGAAAGCTCATACTCTTCCAGCCTGACGGTACCGCTTTCAATGGCGTCCAGCAGATCCTGCGCCCAGGGGACCAAAAGCCAGACAATGGTAATTTTCTCTTCAGAGACAGTTTTCAGAATCCATTCCGGCTTTACCCCGCGCAGCAAAACAGCCTTGCTGCCGGCAAGCAGGCTTCCGAACCAGTGCATTTTGGCCCCGGTATGATAGAGCGGCGGGATGCATAAAAAATTGTCTGCACGTGTCTGACCGTGGTGTTTCTGTTCCGTATAACAGGCCGACAATAAACTTCCGTGGCTGTGCAGGATGGCTTTGGGGAAACCCGTGGTCCCCGAGGAAAAATAGATGGCCGCATCGTCTTCATCGGAAAGCTCAATCCCGGGTGCTTCGGAACTGCAGTTTGCCGTCAGGCGGTCATAGCTCTCGGCAAAGGCCGGCCTGTTTTCCCCGGCATAAAAAAGCATCTTTACTTTGGCCAGATCATGATAAATTGTTTCGAGCCGGCTGACAAATTCAGGGCCAAAAATTAAAGCTTTTGCATCGGACAAGTCAAGGCAATACTTAATTTCTTCAGCCGTGTAGCGGAAGTTTAAGGGAACGGCCACGGCTCCGGCTTTTAAAATGCCAAAATAAACGGGCAGCCACTCCAGGCAGTTCATGAGCAGGATTGCCACTTTGTCCCCTTTTTTTATGCCTCTTTTTAAAAGTAAGTTGGCCAAACGGTTTGCTTTTTCGTCAAAGACCCCCCAGGTCATCTCCCTGCGGTATTCTCCCGCGGGACTGTTTTCAATCAGTTCATACTCAAGCCAGGTAACATTATGCTCTTCCTGCAGATCCATATTAATTTCAGTCAGGCATTTTTCCCGGCCATACAAGCGCGCATTGCGCACCAACAATTCTGTTATCGGCATGCTGCTTCCTCCCGTTCTACCGATCTACAAAAATACTTTTTTACCTAACCGTCCTGCAAAACACTACTTAAGATTATAATGTTTGCCTTCCAGTTAATCAACCTGTTCTTTTTTCTCCGTGCCGGTCCCGGCCCGGCACAGACCGGCCAGCAACCCGTTCAGCTTCTCCCTGCTTTGCTCCGCCCCCGTGATTTTGTGGACAACTTTCCCGGCTTGCAGGACAATCACCGTTGGTATAACCACAACATCACTCCGCTCAAGAAGGGACGGATTGGTATCCGCGTCGACATAATACAGCTGTGGCTTTTTGTTGCCGGCGGGCTGATTTGCCTCCTCAAGGAGCAAGTGATACAGTTCCCTGCAATGCCGGCAGCGCTCCGCACCAAAGAAAATCAGCCCGTCCCGGGGATATCCCATACGTTCCACCGTATCTTCATCCAGTGGCATCGTTTGGGCTGGATCGATCCGGAATAATTTCGGCATTTTCGTCCAGTTTATGGCCTGTGCAGAAGCCAATGGCGTCACTTTCGGGAACACGGGGTAATCCTTTGTGCCTTCCACAAAAACGACAGATTCAATGCCATAGGCCGCGGCACCCGGAACACGAAACATCTTGTTATCCGGCGGCTGTACGGGGACTTCCCCGGGTTTTGCCAGTTGCGGGATCCAGGCGTAAGGCAAACGGTACGCCCGGTAGGTTACAGGTCCGTTGGGGCCAAAGTGAGGGTTGAGATATTCCCACACAAGTTCATGTTCAGATGTTACTTCAAATATCCTGCCGCCATTTCCTTCACAAATCAATGTATTGCCGTTTGGCAGGCGTTGGGCACTGCTCATGAGTGGGCTGTAAAAATGATGGGCCGCAGCGGGAAAGGGAGTGCCGAACTCCTTGAGTGTATATTGCCAGACTATGTCCAGGGTCAGGGGATTAATCTCCAACACCCGGGAATGGTCGCGCAGAGCAGATTTTTCCCCGCTGCTTGAACCTTCGTGCGGCAAGCCGTAGCCCGCCCAGCCGCCATTGTCAAAAAGCAAAAGATTGCCGGCACCGGGAAGACCGGCGGGTATCAGATGGGCATGATGCGGTCCGATAATCCAGCCAATGTGCGCATAATCTGCTCCCGCATAATCCGGTCCCAGGCGCCAGACAATTTTGCCGGTTTCCCTGGCAATAATAAAAATTATGTTTGTCTCGCGGGCACTGCAAATGATATTATCCGGTTTAAAGCGCATATCACCGGCCTCATACCAGGGATTCGGACCCAACAGTGACATGGAATTGACATGCATCCAGTCGCCCATCCCGCCGCCCGCGGGCATTATATTTGGATTCCGGTAGAGGACTTTCTTCATCTGTTCCGTAAAACCCAGTTCGTCAAAATGTTCATGGCAGTTCCACTCCCAGACTGTCCTGCCGTTCCAGTCCACCTCCAGAATGCAATCGTCAAGCAGGAGCTTGTCACTGATTTTAGGGTTTGTTACATTGCGGTGGCACAGGATCAGAGTATGGCCGCCGTCTGCCAAAGGCGTCTGTCCGGGCGCATAATAGCCGACAGGATTGCCTTCCCGCTGGTAATCATGATGATTGCGGGCCATCCATCTGGGAGGCTGCCCGGGATCTTCTATGTACTCATTTTTGCTGAACTCCCAGACAATATTGCCTTCCCAGTCAACCTGAATCAGCTCCACACCGTCCTGAAAACCGAACTCCCTGCTCCTGTCATAACGATGACCGAAAATGTAACCGCCGGGCAGCATTTTATTGGGAAAACCACGCAGTTTGTCCCATAACCTTACGGTCCGGCCGTTCATATCAACCAGTATTGCACCCGCGGTCATTTCACTTATCAGCGTATAGCCGTTCCAGCATTTTTCCGGCTTATAAACCGTTGTTCCCATCGGGTAAACTGTAGGACGCCCCATTAACTCCACCTTCCTCGCTGTACCCTAAACTCTCCAGTCTTCTTCAAGGCATTTTCCGCAGGCATCACATTTTTTCACGGCCTCATACTTGCAGGGAATGGGGCCGTTGTAACGCAGTTCTTTTGGCCCCTCAGGTGTGTCATAGATGCCGCCGAACATGGGCTCCATGAGCGCCGCCTGGAAAAAGACGGGTTTATTTATTTTTTTGAAATTCAG
>DUUE01000320.1 GCA_012841735.1 Bacillota bacterium
AAAGCGGTGGTCAACCACGGGGAATAAAGTCTCTTCCCCAATCACGCTCTGGGGAATGTGCATCGGCAGCATAGAGAGGCCGTAAATTTCATAGAAGGTAACCTTATTCCGGTCCAACAGTTCCCTGACCCGGCGGTGGAGCTCCCTTTCCCCTTCCCTGTCCTCCTGGGGCGGTATTTCCCTGGCCAGCGGGCTGGCCCCAGCATAGGGCATTTTAAACTCCGGAAAACCGGCCGCATAGGGAGCCAGGGCATAAAGCTGGTAATAGAAGACAAGGCCGTCGCCGGTCAGATAGAAGTCTTCCTCCCCATAGTAAGCCCGCAGGTCTTCCCGGTAGCTTTCGTTATAATAAAAGCCGCTGCTCTCTTCCCTCTCTTCTATCTGGGCATGGACCAGGTCGAAAACCCGTTCCAGGGCCTCCTCTGTACTGCCGCCCAGGATATCAGCCAGGCCGAGCTTTTCTCCTGTGGTTATGTCAAAGGTCGCTGCGCTCCTGTAATGCATGGGATGGGCACCGCCGGTGAATTCAAAATCGGTCCGGAGCACGGAAAGAAGATTATTGCCATTGTAATAGATTTCCGCTGCCGACTCATAACGATGGGTATGAAAATCAAAGCCGGCCTCCCGGGCAGAATCCCTTTCTTCTTGGGCACCCAGCCGCCCTTTGCCCACAGCATAAGCCATAAATTCTTTGGCAAACTCTTCGTAGTACCTGTTAATGGCAGCGATACCCTCCATATTTTCCAGATTTTCCAGTTGGGGAACGGTAATCTTTGCCTCCAGCAAAAGGGTGCCGTCCTCCGGATCGCGGACAGTCTCTGAATAGACCCGGTAGAGCACCAGGACCTCACCTTCCCCTGCGGGTAAAGGGGGAGTTTCACCGGCTTTTTCCCCTTCCCCAAGGGCATTTTCCCCGGATCCGTCCACCATATGGCCGGCCTTCTCCCCACTACAGCCGGCGCAGAGGACCAGAAGCAGCATAAGACCTGCCAGGAACTTCTTATAGGGAGAACCCATTCTGCCCGACATACCAACCCCCCCTTATAGATTTGTGAGTGACTCCCGAAGAGCCCTTTGGGTAATATTTTATGGCAACCTCAGCCCAACGAAACTATGGGAAGCAGGAAAAGTCTTTTTCGCCCATTTTTCACCCTTGGTCTCCTCTATGTCTCTCTCACTATTTTATGGGGAAGTCAAAATAGGTATCCGGGTACGGTTCAGCGGCCAGGGTATAATGCCACCACTCTTCCGGGTAGGGTATAAAGCCGTGCCTTACCATTACATCCTTGAGTAGTTCCCGGTTTTGCCGCTGCTGGTGGGTAACAAGATGGGTGTCGTGGTGGGAAATCTCCCCAAAAAAGTCAAAACCGCTGCCCATGTCCAGTTCATCTTTAGTTATCGCATCGGCCAGGGTCAGATCTACCGTGCTGCCCCGGGAATGTCCCGACTTTTCGGCAATATAGCCGAGCCGGAATAGATCCTTTTTATCCACCTCTGGATAAAAGTGGGCCTTCATCTTTTGATCATCCAAATCCTGGGCCCAGCGGACAAAATGGTCCACGGCCTGCTGGGGACGGTAGCCGTCAAATATTTTCAGGACCAGTCCTTTTTCCCTCAGTTCCCCGGCCACACCGGCCAAAGCGTCAGCCGCCTCTACCGTCAGGATCACCCTGGGAACCATATACCCGTCGACCCGGCGACCGACAAAATTATAGTCTGTATAATAACGCACCTCATAGATGGCATCGGGAATGATTTCATCCAGGTAAACAAAACCCTCGGGCAGGCTCCTTGCTTCTTCCTGTTCCCATGCAGGTTCAGCAAGTGACAGGGACTCTAAGGAGCCGACTAAACTCATTAAAAGAAGGGCACCGAAGAAAAAAGAAAAAAGAGTACCCCTTTTCTGCCACCTCATCATTTTGCACAACCCCCTTGGTCTAACTTTGCTATTCCCTTTGTTTTTTTGGCAATTAACCTTTTCGCCAGATATTGGGTATCTCCTTCACTTTTTTGCGGAAAATTCAAACGGGTCATGCCCGGGCGCAGGCCGCCCCGGGTAATGGTGAATATCCCTTCTCCCATAGGAGTCCTTTTACCAGAATAAATTCAACATGACATTATCACAGAATAACTACACCCTACTAGAGTGTGATGTTGACACAATTTATAATTCTGACTATAATATATTTAACGAAAATTAAACGAAAGGAGTGAATTATTGTGTCCAAGTATGTGGAGATTGGTTATCCAATCTACGAAGGGATGCCAGTGTATCCCGGCTTACCGGAAGTAGAGCTTGTGCCCAGGGAGCGGATTGAAAAAGGCGATTATTGGAATGGAACTGTTCTTAGCATTTACCTTCATGCCGGGACCCATGTCGATGCACCATGGCATTATGTTCCCGGTGCTCCTGGAATAGACGCCATTCCCATTGAAAATTTTATTTATAATCGTCCCCTTTTACTTGATGTCCCGGCACAAAAACCAAACGATTTAATTACAATTGAGCAACTGAAAGAATATGGTGATAGCCTATACGAGGCCGATATGCTCATCTTTAATACCCACTATTGGAAATACCGGGCTAAAGATTTCATGAAGTATGCTACTGGTTTCCCGGCTGTATCACCGGAGGCTGCTGAATTTATTCGGCGCGAATTGCCAAACTGTAAAGCGGTTGCTATTGATACCCTTAGCATTGAAAATATTGAGCAGGGTAAAACTAATGGCTTTAGGACCCATAATGCTTTCTTAGATCCGGAAAAATATGACACCCCCACCATTCTCATTTATGAGGACATAAATCCCGAACCGTTGATAGGGAAAAAGCTGCTTAGAGCATTTACTGCACCACTGAGAATATTGGATCACGACGCTTCCGTAGTCAATATAATCGTCGAGGTGGAATAATGCTGGTGTCAGTATTTAAGCGGGAGGGATAAACAGATGGCTAAAAAGAAAATGACAATTCCCGATTTCAAAAGGTTCAAAGAAGAGGGACGGAAATTTACCCTTGTGACAGCTTATGATTATACCACTGCTTCTATCGTGGACGAAAGTGAGATAGAAATTATTTTGGTGGGCGATTCTTTGGGAATGATCATGTTAGGATACAAGGAAACTGTTCCTGTGACCATAGAAGATATGATTCATCATATCAAGCCGGTGGTGCGAGGAGCACCGAACACCTTTGTTGCAGGCGATATGCCTTTTGGCTCCTATGAAATAAGCATCGAAAAGGCAGTAGAAAACGCCATCAGAATCTACAAAGAGGGCGGATGTGATTGCGTTAAGCTAGAAGGTGGCGCAGAATATGCCGATACCGTCAGAGCTATAGTTAAAGCAGGTGTGCCCGTTATGGGCCATATTGGGTTAACACCCCAAACAGCAGGCTCTCTAGGAGGTTTCAAAGTCCAAGGAGGAACACCAGAGGGGGCTCGCAAGCTGCTAAATGATGCGAAAAAGCTTGAGGAAGCCGGGGCTTTTTCAATTGTGGTGGAATGTGTTCCTAGCGGGGTAGCCAAAGCGTTGACTGAATCTGTCAGTATACCAATTTTAGGCATAGGGGCTGGACCTTATGTGGACTGTCAAGTCCTGGTAACTCAGGACTTATTGGGTATGTACGGTGACTTCAAGCCTAAATTCGTGAAGCGTTATGCCAATATTCGTCGTCAAATGATAGAAGCTTTAAATGAATTCCATCGTGAATCTCTTTCTGGGGAGTTTCCTTCGGAAGAGTATTCCTTCAATAAAGAAGTCGAGGGCTTTGAGATCAAATGACGCTGGAATAACTGTACGAGGGAGGGGGTGGTACAAAGATGAAAGTGGCAGTGATAGGGGCGGGAGCCATGGGCTCCCTTTACGGAGGAGCGTTAGCGGAAAGTGGACATGATGTTTACCTAATCGATATCTTCGAAGAACATGTTAATAAGATAAATGAACGCGGTCTTTGCATTATAAGGGGCGATGAAGAAAGAATTATTAAGGATATTACAGCTACCACCGACGCCCGTGAGGTAGGCCCGGCCGATTTAGCGATAGTATTTGTGAAGTCAACGGTTACTGATATCGGGGTCAAGTCTAATTTAGATGCTATTGGTCCGGATACCATTGTTTTAACATTGCAAAATGGTTTGGGTAATATAGAAAAGATAGCTCAATTTGTTGATAAAAAGAATATTATTGCCGGTACCAGTTCTAATGGGGCCACACTTATCGAACCTGGAACTATTAAACAATCAGGAGCCGGTGGTACTACCATTGGTGAGTTAAACGGCGAAACAACAGATAGAATAAAGCACCTTGCTCATATTTTAAACATAGACTCTTTGGGACCAGCTACTATATCAAATAATGTTATGGGCCTAATATGGGATAAGCTGCTGGTAAATGTCGGTATCAATGCGTTGACTGCACTAACTGATCTAAAGAATGGTCAGTTGCTGCAGTATAAGGAAAGCATAAAGTTGCTGGAGGATTTAGTAAATGAAGGAATAAAGGTAGCGGCGGCGTTGGAGATAAAACTCACCCATAGCACACCTGATTACTGTAAAGAGGTGGCTAAAGTAACAGGAGGCAATGTTTCGTCCATGCTAGCAGACGTTAGGAATAGAAGGAAAACAGAAATCGAGAATATAAATGGTGCCATTGTGGAATATGGACGGAAACTTGGTATCGCTACCCCGGTGAATGAGATTTTGACAAACTTAATTCTACTCAGAGAGAAATCGTATTTAGGGGATTAAGGCACGAGGGGGTATGGGTGACATTTTATCAGAATAAATTCAACATGACATTATCACAGAATAACTACACACGGCCGGAAAAAACATTTGACATCTGCTCCCGGAATGGTATAATAGGGAAAAATAATACCGCAAAGGCGAAGAAGGGGAAGAGTAGCTGCAGTGAAATCTTCAGAGAGCCGGCGTCTGGTGCGAGTCCGGTGAGGGATCTACAGTGAATACACCCCCGAGCCGTCGGTCGAAAGCCCCAGGGCGAGTAGACTGGAACGGAGCTTCCACCGTTAAAAGGAACGGAGTATCCAAAGGCGTTCAATAAGAATAGTC
>DUUE01000409.1 GCA_012841735.1 Bacillota bacterium
CCTTTCCGTGCAAAACATCCGGGCGGGAATGGCGGTAAAAGATATTTCGTTTACCGTACATAAAGGTGAAGTCCTGGGGTTAAGCGGCCTGGTCGGTGCAGGGCGCACGGAAGCCATGAGGGCTGTTTTGGGGATCGATAAGCTGGACGGGGGAAAAGTCATTCTGCACGGCAGGGAAATCAGAATCAAATCACCCGAACATGCCTTCCGGCTGGGCATAGGCTTCTTGCCGGAAAACCGCAAGACTCAGGGTGTCCTCCTGCGCTTGCCCATCCGCCATAACATCACCCTGGCCTGCCTGAAAAATTTCTGCAAGTTTTCCTGGATCCAGAAACGGCGGGAGTATGAATTTGCTCTGGACTTTTCCCGGGAAATGAACATTAAAACCGCTTCCATTGACAACAAGGTGGCGAGCCTCTCCGGCGGCAACCAGCAAAAAGTGGCTCTTTCCAAACTGCTTGCTTCCAACTGCAAAGTATTGATCCTGGATGAACCGACGCGGGGTGTGGATGTGGGGGCTAAAATTGAAATCTTTAAAATTATTAATGCACTGGTGGAACAGGAATATGCCGTGGTGATGATTTCTTCAGAAATGGCGGAAATAATCGGGCTGTGTGACAGGGCAATAGTGATCAGGGAAGGCCGCAGTGTTGCCGAGCTGCAGAAAAATGAACTGACAGAACTTAACCTTATAAAATATTCGATGGGAGTAAACGAGTATGCAAGCTAAAACCAGTGTCAGGTTTTTCAAAAAGGCAGTTGCCGGCCTGAAATGGCGGGATGCCGGGGCTTTTTTCATGGAGCATAATGCCCTTGTCATACTTGTCATTTTGTGTCTTGTTTCAATGATCATTTCGCCGCTCTTTCTCACCAGCGGCAATGTTTTTAACCTCTTGCGGCAGCAAAGTACTTATCTGGTCATTTCCATTGGCATGCTGGTGGTAATGCTGACGGGAGGCATTGACCTGTCGGTAAGTTCCATTGCGGCGGTGGGAGGGATTATGACTGCCATCCCGCTGACAGAATGGGGCTACGATACAGGTTTCGGACTGTTTGCCGCCATTATGCTGGGGCTTTTGTCCTGTGTACTGATCGGAGCCTGCAACGGTTTTCTCGTTTCCTACCTGAATATGCCCGCCTTTATTGTGACACTGGCCACCTGGTTCAGTGTCCAGGGGGTCGCCTTTATCCTGACAAACGGTGCTCCCATTCTGATGGATTTCAGCCTGCCTTCCAGCAGCATGCTGATAAAATTCGGGGAGTTGTCCGACCCGGTTTTCAGTATTCCTTACCCGGTGATCGTGGCGGCCGTGGTGGTCATTATTTTTTATTTTATTATGCATCATACCTCTTTCGGCCGGATTGTCACCGCCATCGGCAGCAATGAAACTGCGGCATATCTGGCCGGGATTAATGTCAGAAAGTATAAATTCTGGGTTTATGTCATCAGCGGGCTGTTAAGCGGTGTGGCCGGGATAATTATTCTGGCCCGTTCCGGTAGTGCCACGCCCCTGACGGCCACTTCGGACTACAATTTAAGTTCCATTGCGGGAGTGGTGATTGGCGGCTGCAGCCTCCTGGGCGGCGAAGGCACTGTGCCTTATACCGTGGTTGGTGTTTTTGTTATTGCCGTTATCGGCAATATTATGAACCTGATGAGCCTGGCGGCTTACCCCCAGATGATTGTCAAAGGATTGATTATTATCCTGGCCGTGCTCTTGCGGGGATTGACGGCAAAAACTGCCAGGTAGCCGGAACAGCGGTTGGTCCTCCGTTGTATTGCCCCAAAGA
>DUUE01000406.1 GCA_012841735.1 Bacillota bacterium
ATAATGGCCGTCAATAAAACCCCAATCACCAGCACTTCCGCCAGGGAAAAAGGGAGGTAACCTGTGGCTTTGCTTAAGAGCCGGCCAATTAGAGGGTAAATACTGCGGGAATACAGTTTTTCCACCACTGCCGGTGTGCGGCCGGCCAGAGTAGTTAAAAGCAATCCCGCCGGCAACAGGAGCAGTGCGGGGAT
This sequence comes from Bacillota bacterium, assembly GCA_012841735.1. Classification (GTDB taxonomy): domain Bacteria; phylum Bacillota; class Dethiobacteria; order Dethiobacterales; family Dethiobacteraceae; genus DUUE01. Next base: position 195 of record DUUE01000406.1, read on the forward strand.
GCTTCTTTTATCCATAGCCTCTCCGGCGCCTTTCTCTGACAGAATTTATAGTCCTTTTGCCAAAAGATGATGCCTGTAGTTCTCCTTTCAGGGTACATTAGTGCCTGCTGACTGTCAATACCGGAGAAGGTAAACAGGCCTCTTCTGACTGAATGGGGTTGCATATATGACGAAACAGATTATCCACAGCTTCATGCTGACAGTGCTTTTCTCAGTCGCTGCATTTATATTTTGCCCTGCCGATAAGATATCAGCAGAGACGGGCAATCCTCCTGTCATCACGTCGGAAGCATACATTCTGCTTGACGCCGGGACAGGGCAAATTCTTTATGAAAAAAATATGCACCAGAAACATTATCCTGCTTCCCTGACCAAGATTCTGACGGCACTTCTGGTATTTGAACAGGGAGGAAAACTGACAGACAAAATTATTATGAGTGAGGAAGCTGTATTATCCATTGAACCAAATTCATCACATATTGCTTTGGACGTTGGTGAAGAAATCACACTGGAACAGGCACTTAATGCCATGGCCGTTGCTTCCGCCAATGATGCGGCCAACGGGATCGCAGAGTATCTTGCGGGCGACCTGGACAGCTTCGGCATAATGATGACAAAAAAAGCGGCGGCGCTTGGTGCAAAGAAAAGCAGTTTTATCAATGCACACGGGCTGCCCGATGAAAATCATTATTCTACCGCCTATGATCTGGCCCTCATTATGATGCATGCCATCAAAAACCCTGATTTCAGGCAGATTTTGAGTAAAAGGCGCTATGAAATGCAGCCGACAAATTGCCAGCCGGAGGTACGCTATTTAAATAACACCAATCCTTTGTTAAACGGTAAATTTGCCTATGAAGGCATCATTGCCGGCAAGAACGGCTGGACAAAAGACGCGCAGTACACACTGGCAACCGCCGCCCAAAAAAATGGCAGAGAACTGGTTGTGGTTGCACTGCGTAACCCGGACCAGGAAGATATATGTGTCGATGCAATTAAGCTGCTGGATTACGGTTTTAATGCCTTTCGCGAAGTAACTGTAAGCAGCAAGCTTGACGCCGATCTGCTTGACAGTTATCCTGAACTGGATCCGGAGAAAGTCACCGTAGAAGGCCCGGATACGTACAGCTTCCTTTTGCATAACAGCCTGGAAAAAGATGATATTAACATATCTCTTTCTTTCCTGCAAGCGCAGGCACACCGGCCGGCCAGGCTGCTTGTTGCCTACACCCTGCCGGACAATCCCTTTATGTATGAAAGAATCGGGGAAGTCCGCTACACTTCGGCTGAAAAACCTGTACAAGATGGAGAAGAAGGTGCTGCTTCCGCCTCATGGCCGCGTGTTTTGCTCAATATCCTTTTCGCTTTAATTACTTTTGTTGCCCTCTGCCGTCTGAGGGTTTTCATACGGAAAAAGCGTCGCCGCAGGCGTTTTCTCAGGCGGCGGGTTTACCGCTACAGGGGATACTGAAAACTGGCTTTCCGGTTATCACAAGCACATCGGTAATATAGCAGCGTTGAATACTGTAGGGATTTTTACTACGGGCAAGCAAAAAAAAAGAAAAAGCGCCCGGCCAAACTAAAGCCACGGCGCTCTTTTTTTTTCGATATTAAGTTTGGTTTCTCATGGACCTTTCTTTACGTTTGCGGATAATGCTTACTTTATGTTCCGTCAAAGGATAAAAGCGGATAAGAACAAGGGCCAGAACGGCAAATACCGCGGGCAACAGCGTAGACAATAGCCCCATGGCGGCAGCCATCTCATGGGTGGTTTCCGTATCGGGAACATAGCCGACCAAGGAAAGACTGTAGCCGGCAACCGCACCTGCCAGGGCCATTGATATTTTAACGGGCAGGGAGCCTAAGGACATAACGATGCCTCTGACATTGGCTTTTGTTTTCCATTCCGTATATTCCGCCACATCAGCCAAAAAGGCGGCAGACAGCGTCATGACAATGCTGTGGCCGACGGCGGCTATGGCATGCAGAACTATAAACAGCGGAGGATTGCTGTAGAAAAACCAAGCAATCACTAAAAAGAGAAGATTAATTCCCGTGCCTATATTCCAGGTAGCTACCTTTGATGTCCTGCGGGCAAAGTACTGTCCCACCGCCGTTCCCGCCATGGTAGCCACGCTTCTGGACGTAAGGAAAGCTGTAAAATAGACCGGTTTTATTGCCACATATTTAAAATAATAAACGGACAAATTCATTACAATCAGGCTGGCTGACCAGCGGCAAACTTCCGCCACTATTAAGATTGCAAGCGGTTTGTTCTTAAAAATTTGTCCTGCCATCTCCAGCAGGCCGGCTTGCTTGCC
>DUUE01000222.1 GCA_012841735.1 Bacillota bacterium
GGCCGTTTGCCGTACATCAAAATGCCAACGCGGTAGATCTTGGCGCCGATCCAGGTGTTGACAATAATGTTAAGGATGAGCAGGGCAATGGAGGTAATGATCTGTACCGCCGGCGGGTTTGTCAATGTCACTCGGGCAAACATCACCATTGGCGACAGCAAGGGGATCATTGATGCAACGGTAGCCAATGAGCTGTTCGGGTTCATAAATGACATGTAGGCGATGATAAACCCAGCAATCAAGCCCATCATTAAAATGGTGATTACCTGCTGCACTTCCTCAACGCGGCTGACCAAAGCTCCGGCAGCGGCGAAGATGGTGGCATAAAACAGATAGCCGAGAATAAAGAACAGGGCAAACCACAACAAGGTGCCAATGGGTATGTCGCCAATGGACAACCCAAGGTTTTTCATGGATATTACTATGGCACCTGTCCCAATCCAGATCGCGAACTGCACCAGCCCCAAAGTGCCAATGCCAATGATTTTTCCGATCATCAGCTGCATTGGTTTCACCACTGACACCATGATTTCCATGATCCGGGAACTCTTTTCCTCAGCCACACCTTGAGCCACCATCTGGCCGTAAAGGATTAAGGCCATGTAGAGGATAAACAACAACAGATAGGCCAGGATCAGCGACTGGATGTGGGAATCTGCCACAACCTCGTCTCCTTCCTCAAGTTCACCGTCGCCAACCGGCTCCAATGTCTTGACATGAAGGTAAGGGTCTTGGGTCAATAACATGACATCTTCATGGGAGAGCCCCATTTTGTTGGCGTTGTAGTGGAGATTGATCTGGTTGATGATCCTTTGTACAGTGCTGTTCATATTCATGTTGGTGGATTGCCGTGTATGCAGAGTGTAGACCAGGTTTCCTTCTTCATCATATTCAACGGCCAATACTCCTGTTTTGTTCTCGGCATCCATTTGAGCAACAGCGTCTGCCAGCGCAGACCCGGTGGAAGCTGCAATACTGATATTCTCTACCCCTTGGTAATACTGGGCAATCACATGCTCGGCACTCTCGGTGACGGCATTGGTTTTGTCCATAAGCAGCAAATGGGCATCGGTTGGTTCGAACCTTGATTCCATCCAGTCTATTGCTACAGGGATAAACGCCAGGACAACAATCACCAGGACACCCAAAATGGTGGTGATGATATACGAACCGGTTTTGACACGGGAAGTAAAATCGCGGTTGATTAAAATGCCAACATTCCTCACGAAGCTTCACCCACTTTGCTGACAAAAATTTGGTTGAGGGTAGGCAGAGCCAATTCAAAGTGAAGCACTCTGCCGGCCTGGAAAGCGGCAGCCAGAATGGCATTGGTGTCTACCAGGCCGTTTAGTTTTAGGACTAAATACTCAGGCGTTTGCCCGACCAGCTCCAGCTCGGGGAACTCGCGCCAGAAGTCTTGATCGCCATCAACGGCAAGATGGAGGTATTGGCGCCCCATCTGCTCTTTTATCTGCTGCAGGTTGCCGCTGAGTACCAGTTTGCCGTGGTGAAGGATACAGATATCCCGGCACAGCTCCTCGACTTGTTCCATGCGGTGGCTGGAGAAGATGATGGTCTGCCCTTGTTTGTTGCCTTCAAGGAGCAGTTGTTTCAAAAGATCAGTATTTACCGGATCGAGCCCGCTGAAGGGTTCATCCAGAAAAAGGATCTCCGGCTCATGAATAAGTGCGCTGATGGTCTGTACTTTTTGCTGGTTTCCCTTGGACAGTTCTTCAATGCGCTTGTGGCGGTATTCCTCCAGGCAAAAGCGCTCAATCATTGCTTTGGTCTTTTCCACTGCAGTTTTCTTCCCAAGCCCGTTGAGTCTGGCCAAAAAGACTAGATGCTCTTCCACCCGCATTTTCGGGTACAACCCACGCTCTTCTGGTAGGTAGCCGAATGTACCCAGGGGATGGCGGCTCAAGGGCTTGCCCTTCCAGGTGATTGACCCTGTATCTGGTTTAATAATATCCAGGATCAAACGGATGGTTGTTGTTTTGCCCGCACCGTTAGGCCCGAGAAAACCAAAGATGCTGCCGGCCTTGACCTCAATCGTGAGCTGATCTACTGCCCGTACATCGCGAAAATCTTTCGTGACATTGTACACAGATAAGGCCACAGACACACCTCCTATTCTAGTGATTATTGTGACAATCATACCGAAAATGAGTTATTATGTCAAGGATTGGTAATTTACAAAAGCCCCTTTCCTTGCTGGATCCACCATTATTATACTATAATAAAAACGAGATCATCCATAAGGAGATGAAGAGATGGTAGAGAGAAAAACGAAGCGGTTAATGCGTCATGAAGTTCCGGAGGAACTCACCTGGAACCTGCAGGATCTGTTCGTGGATGACAAGGCATGGGAAGCAGAATTGGCGGCTCTGGAGCAGGATATTGCCACTGTAAAGCAGTACCAGGGGAGTCTTGGTGAAAGTGCCAAGACCCTGGCTGCCTGCCTGAAGGCTTTGGAAACCTATAACGAGCGCCTTTTCAAAGCCAACGCATACGCCAGTTTGCTGCAGTCAGGAGACGGTGCCAGCCCTGCCAACCAGGAAAAGGCAGCCCTGGCCATGGCGCTGTCGGCCAAGGTAAGCGCCGAATTTGCCTTTGTTCAATCGGAGATAGCAGCGCTCCCGGATGAACTGGCCCGGCAGTATCTGGAGGATCCGGCGCTGGAGGACTACATCAAGTTTGTTAACGATATCCTCGAGACCAAGCCGCACCGGCTGGCGCCGGAAACAGAAGAGGTGTTGGCGGCTTTGCGGGAAGTGCATTCGGCGCCGGAGATGATCTATCAAAGGACCAAAGCCGCGGATATGGATTTTGAGCCAATCCAGGATCATGATGGTGAAGAAATGCCCATGTCATTTGCCCTGTACGAGGATTTGTATGAATCAATGCCTGATACAGAACTCAGGCGCAAAGCTGCAGCATCTTTTACCAAGACACTAAAGCGGTACCAAAACACCTTTGCCGGTACATACGGGACTGAGGTTAAGAAGCAGGTACTGCTTTCCAAGATCCGCCGATACAACTCGGTGACGGAAATGCTGCTGCAGCCGCAGCAGGTTACTGAAGAGATGTATCACAATCAATTGGATATTATCCAAAAAGAGCTGGCTCCCCATATGCGCCGCTATGCAAGGCTGAAAAAAGAGCAGCTCGGCCTGGACAAGATGGTGTTTTGCGACTTGAAAGCCCAGCTGGATCCGGAAAATGATCCCAAGATCACCTTTGCTGAAGCCAGAGAGTTGATTCTGGATGCCTTAAAGGTGCTCGGCTCAGAGTATCTGGAGATTATTGCAGAGGGGTTGTACAACCGCTGGGTTGATCTCGCAGATAATGTAGGCAAGTCCACCGGGGCATTTTGCCTGTCCATCTATGGGCTGCATCCATATATTCTGCTGACGTGGACAGATAATATGCGTTCAGCTTTCGTGCTGGTCCACGAACTGGGGCATGCCGGCCATTTTGCCCTGGCAATGAAATACAACAATCTGCTGAACCTGCGCCCGTCAACCTATTTGGTGGAAGCGCCATCCACCATGAATGAGCTGCTTTTGGGCAATCACATTCTCTCCCAGACCGACAGTGTGCAGATGA
>DUUE01000025.1 GCA_012841735.1 Bacillota bacterium
ACATGCTGCCGGTAGGCCGGCAGCGGCTCAATGTATTCAATGAGGTCGTTTTCAAAAGCCCGTGCAAAGGCCAGCCTGTCTACCGTGCCGGAACGCAGAATCTCGCCCATACAGGAAACTATGGGGTCAATATCGGCCGGCAGGGCCGGCCCGGCATAGGCGGGAATAAATTTTATCCCCAGGTATTCGGCCTGGTTGTGGCTGGCCGTCAGCATGACGGCGCCGCCCGCCCGCAGGTTTGTCACCGCATGGGCAACCACCGGGGTGGGAGTGAATTTTTTACAGAGGTAGGCTTTAATGCCGTTGCCCGCCAATACCTCGGCCACCACCCGGGCAAACTGTTCCGCCAGAAAACGTGTATCATAACCGACCACAACGCCGCGTTCCGCCAGTTCCTGGTTGCGCAGGTGCTGCGCAATGGCCTGTGTCACACAGCGCACATTGGCAAAAGTAAACTCATCGGCAATGACAGCCCTCCACCCGTCTGTCCCGAATGTAATTTCCGTCATGTAAACCCTCCCGGGAGAAATAGTTGCGCCTTACAGGCAGCACGGCAACGTGCCGCCATAATCATTATAATTCATCCCGGCCGGACATATTCCTGCCGCATGGCAGCTTCTTCCTGCTCAGCACCCCTGCTCCGCCACATAACGGGCCAGGTCGGCAACGCGGTGGGAATAGCCCCATTCTTTATCATACCAGGAAACTACCCGCACCAGGCGGTCGCAAATGGTTTGCGTCAGGAGACTGTCCACGGTGCTGGAGTGGGTGTTGCCCCTGTAATCCACGGAAACAAGGGGTTTGTCGCTGTAGCCCAGGATGCCGTGCAGTTGCCTGCTTGCGGCTGCCGCCTGCAGGGCGGCATTTACCTCTTCCCTGCCTGCCTGCTTTGTGAGTTCGGCCACAAAATCCACCAATGATACGGTGGGAGTGGGGACGCGCACGGCAAAACCGTCAATTTTGCCTTCCAACTCGGGGATAATGCGGCCGATAATGCTGGCGGCCCCCGTGCTGGTGGGAATCATGGAAAGCTGGGCCGCCCGCGCCCGCCGCAGATCCGGGTGGGGCAAATCAAGCAGCCGCTGGTCATTGGTATAAGCATGGGTGGTATTCATCAGGCCCCGTGCAATGCCGAATTCCGTATGCAGTACTTTGACGATGGGCGCCAGGGCATTGGTGGTGCAGGACGCATTGGAGAGGATTGCATGTTTGTCCGGTTCATAGCTGTCCTGGTTGATGCCCATCACCACGATCAGGTCCGCATCGTTGACGGGCGTGGTCACGATTACTTTTTTGGCCCCGGCAGCAAGGTGCCGACCTGCATTTTCCCGGGTACGGAAGCGTCCCGTGGCTTCAATAACAATCTCCACGCCCAGTTCCCCCCACGGGAGTTTCTCCGGCTGTGCCTCCGCCAGGATTTTAATTTCCCTCCCGTCAACCACCAGGTTGCCGCCCTGCAGTGTCACTTCCCCCGGAAAGGGGCCGTACAGGGAATCATATAGTAAAAGATGAGCCAGTGTGGCGTTATCGGTCAGGTCATTGACGGCCACAACCTGCAGCCTGTCACTTTTCTGCAGGGCGCGGAAAGTATTGCGGCCGATGCGGCCAAAGCCGTTAATCCCGATTTTAGCTGTCATCCGTCAGCCTCCTTAAAGTTTGAAAATCCCGCCCGGCGGGAAAAATAGCACTGAATTTTTTTTAGCATTCCCTGCGTCAGTTAATACATGCAGCTTCTCTTGACAATCTGCAGGTAATGTAAGAAAATGCTAATAGCTGGATTGGATACCAAGGAGGTTTACTCCCATGACAATTAAAGTAGCCGTCAACGGGGCGCTGGGAAGAATGGGCAGGACAGTGGTGGCGGCCGTGTCGGCCGACCCTGAACTGCAACTGGTTGCAGCCGTTGATACCGCACAAAACAAAGATGACGCCGGGCACACACTGCCGGAAATGCCTGGTCGCGGCATTGCCCGGGAACTGGAGCCTGCGTTGCAGGCAAGCAGGCCGGACGTCCTCATTGACTTTACCTCGCCCTTCACGGTGATGCAGAATATTGAAATTGCCCTGAAAAACCGTGTCCGCCCGGTGGTGGGCACCACGGGCATTACCGCCAGCGACCTGGAAAAAATCCGTTCCTGGTCGCTGGCATACGGCACCAGTGCCCTCATTGCCCCCAATTTCGCCATCGGTGCGGTGCTCATGATGCATTTTGCCCAACTGGCGGCACGCTACCTGCCGGAAGCCGAAATCATTGAACTGCATCATGAGAAAAAAATAGACGCCCCTTCGGGGACGGCCATTAAAACAGCAGAAATGATTGTTGCCGCCCGCAGCCATGAAGTACAGCGTGACGTTGAAGAACTGGAAAAGGTGGAAGGAGCCCGCGGCGGCAATTTTTCCGGTATCCGCATCCACAGTGTGCGCCTGCCGGGCTTTGTGGCCCACCAGGAAGTAATTTTCGGCGGCATGGGCCAGACGCTCACCATCCGCCACGACAGTACGGACAGGACTTCTTTTATGCCGGGAGTGCTTTTGGCCGTAAGAGAAATTATGAAACGCCAAGGGGTTATTTACGGCCTGGAAAATATCCTCAACCTGTAGTAACGGCCGGACAGGCACGAACCCCCTTTGCCCTGCATATATATTACTGCACTGTGAAGGGGGAACTTTTATGCGCTTACAAGGAAAACAGATTGGCTTTGCTTTGCCTGAAGGGCATTTCTCCCTGCCCGCCGTTCTGGAGGAAATCCGCAAACTGGTGGCGGCAGGAGCGGAAATTTATCCTCTGTTTCTGGCAACTTCGGACCGCCCGGAAACGGATGAACAATACTTACAGACAAAAAAAATGCTGGAAGAAATTACGGGCCGGGAATTGCTGGCCGCCAGCCTGGCGGAGGAAGCTGTCGCCGACAACCAGGTCCGCTTTGACCTGCTTGTTGTTGCTCCCTGCCCGGGCAACTTCCTGGCCAAACTGGTCAATGCACGCACCACTTCCGTCTCCCTGGCCAAACCGGTAAAGCACCTGCAAAGCGGCCTGCCCGTTGTGCTGGCCCTGGTGGCCAACGGCGATTCGGAAAACCTGCTGCAGAATGTGCAGCAGATTTTAAGCCTGAAAAGTATTTTTCTGGTTCCTTTCGGTACGGTTCTGCACGGCGGTAAACAAATTTATCTTTCCCGGCTTGATTTGCTTGTGGAAACTGTCGCCCATGCCATTGAGGAAAAACAGCTGGAACCTGTTTTTATTGAATCCTGCTGGCTGCCCAGTTAAAAAGGGCGCCTTTTTTTTATGATGCGCATGGGCAAACAGTGTTGCAAGTATTGGCATACATAATAATTTGCCCCCCGGTTATGCTAACGGTGCAGGGTCCGTAACGGCCGAGCCAAGATCGTTGCGGGGCTTGACGGTTCCGTAACGGCCGGCCGAAGGTCGCCGGCGGGCCCGGGAGGTTCGCCTGCGGCCGGAGGGAAGATCTGCCGGTGTCTCCATCCTGTCCGCCGGACAGCATAAAGCCTGCCTGCGGGCGGCCGGGGATGTCTGCAGGTCGAGCGCAGACAGTCACATGTGCCGAATCCTGCGTATTACTTATGCAGGGGTCTTGGGCAGCCGCATGCAGGCTGGGCAAGGCCCAGTAGGGATGTGTGCCTGTCGGGCAAAGGTTGGCCGGTGTTCCTGCCGGATCGGACCGGCCGGAAGGCCGCTTTGATGCGGACAGGGATGCCTGCCGGCCGGCGCGAAGGTCGTTGCGGGCTCTGCAGGCAGTTTAACTCAGCACCGGACTGCCGGGGAATGTACTGCCAAAGGCAAAAATCAGACAGCATTTTCCTGCGGCAACTGTAAAAAAGCGGAAATAACTGCCCCCACGGCAGTTTTTTTGTGCTACCGCCGCGTTTTTTGTCTGACGCCTGCCCCCATCTTTCTTGGGACTTCGCAGGCACGATTTTATATAATGGCCCGTAAGAAAGTGAGGCATGCCTATGTTCAGATGGATCACACCCGAACCGGAAAAACCTGCCCGCCCGCTAAGCAGCCTGGTTGTGGCCATTGCCACCCTGTGCCTGGCCGCTCTTTTTGTCAATTTCCTCTGCTGGCTGCAATTCTGCCAGTTTATCGTCCGCTACAGGGAGCCGCTTTTGCTCTGGTGCCTGCCATGATACTTTCCCAAAAGTTTGCCCGCACCCTCTGCCTGGTGCTTGCGGTCTTTTTCCTGCTTGTGCTTTTAGTGCAGGGCGGACTTGCCCTGCAGGGTCTTTTTACCCGTTACAGGCTTTTCAGTGTCATTTCCGGCAGTATGGAGCCGGCCCTCCCCGTCGGCTGCATTATTGTCATTGACACAGAGAAAAGCAGGCTTTATGCTCCCGGTGAAATCATTACCTACCGGCAGGGTGAAGAATATATCACACACCGGGTGGCGGAACTGGGGTATGACGGCGGCTTTTTTTACCGGACACGGGGTGATGCCAACATGTATGCGGACAATGACCCGGTGGCCCACCGGGCAGTGGTGGGACGGGTGGTGCTGGCCCTGCCGCTTTCGCCCTCCGCCGCGCTGCATTCTTTGCGCACCATTTTCCCGGTGCTCGCGGCGCTTCTTGTCGCCGCCTTTTTTACCCACAGGCTGCGCCGCCGCAGGCGGGCGGGACGGGTGGCGGTC
>DUUE01000015.1 GCA_012841735.1 Bacillota bacterium
ACTGTGGGCAGCTCCGCCTTTATGATCCGGGCTCCTTCAATTGTATCCGGCAGCAGCTTGACCGCCTCGGACGAAGCATTGGTACTATCTCCGCCAAAAGGCGAAAAACCGGTAACCAGGACTTTCATGGCAGCACCTCCCGGGAGCTTTTCTCTGTAATTATACAACTATTAAGTGTAATTGAGGGCAAATTGCATGATATACCATGGAGAGGGCAATAAGGCTCCGCTTTGTGCGCAGCAAAACTGCGCATTGCCGGTCGGGAACCAAGCATGCACAAAAGTGTAGCTTTCCAAGCAGGCTGGGGGAGCCGGCAGGATAACAGCCTTGTTTTTTGACATTTCTCTTGATACAATAAGCCGTGAAAGGGATATTGTATATTGTTTCTGCGATCACGCGGGGGTAGCTGGCGGCCTGGTGGCGCTCCTGGACTTCAAATCCAGTGGTGGGCCTAATAAGTCCACGGTGGGTTCGATTCCCATCTACTCCCGCCAAGCACTTATTGCCAACTTGATCATTCTTGTAACAATCGCTTCTTAAAGGTAAATTTCCTTCCTTCGTAGTCTGGGAAATGCCACTAAACGTCTTCAGCATTATGTTTAACCTTGGCTAGTATAGTACAAGGCGATCCGTCCGCACCTTCAACCCTAATTGGGAGAACAACCACTTCGATTATTTGTACTTGAGAATTAATTTGGGAAAGATCCATATCTTCAATAAGAATAAAAGGTTTTCCTTTGATTGGGTTTAAAAATGTCCGATGCGCTTCTCTACCGACTTCCTGGTTTTTCCATGAATTAATTGAAATAGTATCGATCCCTACCGCCCTCAAAGAAGGAAAGTTTCTTCTAAGTGTTTTTCCCAACTCAGGGCCGAGGCCTGGACCATTATCCCAATAGACTTTCTTATGCCTATAAGAGCCCATTCCAGTTTTTATTAATAAAAGTTCGGGTTTATTAATTAATAATGGTAATATTTCTTTTGTATCAATAATGTAGCCCTTTTCAGGAATTTGGACCTCCAACAAAGCAACATTTTTAAAAACCCAAAAGGAAGGATCAAAATTATCTATAGTCATACCATCTTTATAAAAATGTCTTGGAGCATCGACATGGGTCCCCAAATGATTAGGAAAACACCAGAAAGCTGACTGTATATTGTAACCTGAGGTTTTTTTGTTTATCAGATCAGTATGAAAACTTCTTCCACCACCATAAACCGGTGTTTTGCAATTTATACAATAGGAAAGCCAGATATACTTAGTTTTCAATATGACCCCTCCCAATATCTTATCGTTAATAATTGCCAGAGTCATTTGCTCAGATACTTTTACTTAAGACTCCATGCCGCTTTTTGCTCATGAAGTCTTGCATTTTACCCCCTGATAGCAGAGGTGATTTTAATGCTTGACCCTGACTTCCTTATGTAATTTCTAGACTGGCTGCAAAAACGGCTTCCGGTATTATATTCCATTGATTCCTATATGCAATTATAGTACAATATTACCGACTGTTTATCATATATATAACTTATGCACTATGTCAACATCAAAACAAAATTTACACTACCAAACTATACATTACCAATATTTTGAGTTTCACTTTATGATTTTGTCTATATGCATTGGGAGGGGTGTTTTCATGACCCTTACTCAGCTTGAATGCTTTATAGCAGTTGCCGAGACCTTGAGTTTTACTAAAGCAGCACAAAAACTTAGTTTCGTGCAATCCGCCGTCAGCAGTAAAATCGCTGAGCTGGAAAAAGAGTTGGGTGTAGAGTTGTTTATACGCACCAGCAAATACGTCCGGCTTACAGATATCGGAAAACAGTTGCTTAATAACGCCTATAAAATTGTTGCCTTGGTGGATGACTGCTATATAAGGTGCGATCGATTCAAACGCGGTGTTACCGGCCACCTTGTTATAGGTTATGTTTTCCCGCCAACCTTGCGGGGCGTCCTCTCCATATTTGAGAAATTTATCGAGGAACGGCCGGAGGTGGATATACAGTTCCGGACTTACCCGGACAGCCAGTTTGCCCAAGCCTGCGTTGAGAAAGAGGTAGACATTATCGTTACATGCCCTAATTCTATCAGCAGCCATTTAAACTTTCTTGCCTATAAACCCCTGTTTAAAGAAAAGTACCAGGTCGTTATGAGCAAAACGCACCACCTGGCGGGCGCAAAGAAGCTATCCGTCGAGCAGCTTTGCACAGAAGATTTCTGTATTATGGATCGGAGGGTCAACGTAGGTATTTACAGCGATATAATTGCCATGTTTGCAAAGGAGGATTTTTCTCCGCACATTGTGGCAGAAGCTAACGCGATGACGAACTTGCTATTAAGCGTCGAGATGAATAATGGTATAACAATTCTACCGAAAAGTTGGCAGAAAAGCATCCTTAACAGCGACCGTTTCGCCTTCGTGGATCTCGAGGGCTCTAATACCGAGCGCATTGTAGGTTTGGCATGGTGCAATAACAACACAAATCCGGCCCTAAAGCAATTCTTAAAACAATTAGAATAAAAACTAATTGGCCGTCTAAGTTATTGCTGCAACAGCCGCAAATTGCCAAATTGACAACCAAGTCAACCTGCTCTTTCTCCTTCGTGTTTTTAAGCACTTTTGTCTCCCACAGCATCTATCACTCGGCTTTGGCCAAAGGCAATGTTATCTGCCACGCCGCCCTTCATAACGGTAGTAAATGATCCTCGGGCAATTCTTTTTTAAACGTAGCAGAAACTGGCTGAAATAACTTATTATGACAACTTTACTTAGGGCTAACATATAAATCTTATGTTTTTTAAGATTTTTGTTATCTAATTTTAAGATAGTTGCATCAATAATAACAATTTTACATTATTAGTTGCTTTCATTATCATGAAAACTGAAGGGTTTAATTTAACTGACAGGAGGAACGGTTATGGGAGACAAACCAAGTATCGCTGTCGTAGGTTATCGTCACGGCTGGAAGTTCGTTGACAGCCTTTCTCTAAAAAGCGATTTTGTTGGCGGCAAGCTTGCCGCCATTTGCGGAAGGTCTCTTCCTCAAAATAAGCCTGCAAACTGCCCGGGCGTGCCTATTTATTCAGACTATAAAAAAATGATGGATGAATTAAAGCCGGATGGAATAGTAGCCGCCGTTCCCAATGACATTCATTACGAAATAACCTATGAGGCTGCCAAGCGCGGCATAGCGGTCTTGCTTGAAAAGCCCATCGCCGGTACACTCGAGGATGCTCAAAAGATTGTTGACTGTGTGAGCACCACGAATATTCCCTTCATGGTTGGGCACCATCGCCGCTTCTCCGCCAAGTTGAACATGGCCAAAGAAATTATCGGCAGCGGCAGGCTGGGACGAGTTGTTGGCGTCAACGTTATGTGGATGAGCCGCAAGCCAAATGAATACTTTAATGTGGAGTGGAGGGTCACTGAAAAGGTGGGCGGCCCCCTGCTCATCAATTCCATCCACGACATCGACGACTTGCGCTACACCATCGGCGAGATCGAAGCTGTTCAGGCTTTTATCGGCAACATGATCCGAGGACTTGACGTCGAGGATGCGGGCGTGGCCATTATTAAGTTCAAGAACGGCGCCCTGGGCAGCTACATTTTTAGCGACGGCACACCATCCATGCACTTCTACGAAGCCTGCGCCCAGGAGGATCCCTTTTTCCATCCTGTTGAAGAGGACTGCTATTTCTTCTTCGGCGACAAGGCCCAACTTTCTTTCCCCACCATGAAGATCACCGGCTATAACGAGAAAAGCGGTGGGAGCGACTGGACGCGCCCCTTTAGCGTGGAGAATATACCCGCACCCCGCTTCAATCCCATCGACGGCGAGACGAAGCATTTCTGTGAGATGATAAAGGATAGCGACGTTAAAAGTCGCTGTACTGCCAGTGATGCTACGATCACCCTAAAGGTCATCGAGGCGATCCGCCTGTCCACTAAAACCGGACGGACTGTCCATATCGACGAGATTAAGTGTTGAGTCCATATTGCCGAAGGAGGTAATCACTATGACCGGCACCATGAAACGATTTGTGCTGACTGGTCCAGGCGAATATCACTACGATACCGCTCCCATCCCGGGTATCGAAAAAGATACCGATGTCCAGACAAAAATCTTAGCTGCCGGCATCTGCGGTACCGATGTGCACATTTTTCACGGACGCCGCGCGCAGGAATTCCCTTTTGTTATCGGACACGAATATGTGGGCATTGTTACTGCAGTGGGCCCTGCAGTTACTAAGGTCAAGGTCGGCGACTATGTCACCGGCGAAGCAAACTATTCCTGCGGTGTTTGTCAGCAGTGTGCCACGGGGCACGGAAATCTTTGTGTTGACAAAAAGATTGTGGGCATTACAGTTCCCGGTGTGTTCCAGGAGTACACCGTTGTCCCGGAGCGTTATGTCTGGAAGATCCCCGAAAGCATCTCCCCCCGAGAAGGTGCGGCTATCGAAGCGGGTGTGGTGGGTTTCCACGCCGTAAACCGCGCCAACGTGCATGCGGCTGACCGCGTGTTGATCTTTGGAGCCGGCAGCGTGGGCCTTTGGGCCCTTCAGTGCGCCAGGGTTCAGGGAGGACGAGTCTTTGTAAGCGACGTTAACAAAGAGCGCCTAGCAATAGCCAAAGAGTTGGGTGCCGAAGAGGTATTCTACACCGGCGATATCCCTGTTGACGAGAAGTTCGATATTATCATTGACGCGGCCGGCGTACCTATTACGGTCCAGCAGAGCATTTCTCACTGTCGTGACCACGGCACCATTGTTTTTGTGGGCATCTGTGCTGAGCCTGTGGAGATCGATATGTGCCAGGTCACCCGCCACGAGTTAAATCTCCACGGAGCAGTGGCCAGCAACGCCGAATACCCCGCCTTTATTCAGCTGTTGTCTACGGGACAGATCAGCGGAGAAAAGATTTCAACCCATGTTCTTCCTTTTGAAGAAATTCCCAAGGCCATTGATCTAAAGGCCAAGCAGATTGCGATCAAGGCGGTTATTGACTTCTCCACGAAGTGACGGTGAGCATTGGATTATTATCCCAGGTCATCCTTAATCAAGTAAAATGAAAGGATGAAATCAACTTGAACATTGAAATAAACGTAAAAACCGTGCTTTATGCACTTCTTGGCTGCCCTCTCGGTCATAGCTTGTCCGTGCATATGTATAACGCAGCATTTGAGCATATGGGCTTGAACAAGATCTATTTTTTAACGGAGGTCAAGCCTGAAGATCTGGGCGTAGCCATTGAGGGGATGAAAAAGTTGCACTTTGGCGGTGGGAATGTAACCATCCCCAACAAGGTAGAGATCATGAAGTACTTAGATGAAATCAGCGAAGAGGCGCGGCTCATAGGCGCTGTCAATGTCTTCAAAATTGAGAATGGCAAGAGCAAGGGTTCCAATACAGACGGCAGCGGTTTCTTTCGCTCCTTTGAGAAGGACGCCGGCACCACGGCGGACGGCAAGGTGTTCTTCGTCAACGGCGCCGGGGGCGCTTCCAGGGCTGTGACGGTAGAGGCCGTCCTGCGTGGAGCACAAAAGGTCTATATTTGCAACCGCACCGTAGCCAAGGCCGAGGCTTTAGCCAACGACATCAACACGAAGATCCGTCCTTGCGCCATCCCTCTCCCCCGGGAGCGTGAGAAGATTGCTGCAGCAATGGAAGATACGGATGTAGTCATCAATACCACCAGCATCGGCATGTATCCCAGGGTAGACGACCTTTCCCTGGATGTGTCGCTGCTGAACCCCAACATCATCGTCTGCGATGTCATTTATAATCCCGAACGAACGAAGTTGATCCAGGAGGCGGAAAAGCTTGGTTGTAAAACCGTTACTGGAGTAAACATGTTTATTTGCCAGGGGGTAGAGTCCTTCAAGATCTGGACGGACATGGATCCTCCAATCGACATTATGGGCAATGTTGTCCGTGCAGCTCTTGCAAAGTAAGCGGCCTTTGCTTGAGCGTGAGCCTATTGTGCATGCTTTTCGGTTCCCTTAAACAATCCTTGTCTGATGAGAAATGGAGGGTTCGCATGGATAATAAAAAAAGGGTGGACGCACTGGATGCGGCGGCTTTGTCAAAACAGATAAATGGTAATAACATTATCTGCGAGGGGGATGATGTGAAACTGATTTCGCCGGATCCGACAAAGGAAGCAGGAAAACCCGGTGAGTTATATTTCCTGATTCTCCTCGTCTTATTGACGTTGGCATTGCTGATCGATTCCTTTAAACTGGAAGGCATTATTAACGGCAAGTTAAGCGCCCCTTCTTCCGTGCCGCAGATTGTATTATTTTCTATGCTGGCAATTCTCGCCGGCATCGGCGTATCGCTGTTCAAAGCGCAATGCAAGAAAAGCGATATAAGGGCAATTCTTAAATACTTGATCAGCGAGGAAGTCGTAATCCTTCTGATCATGGTGCTCGTTTACGCATTTCTCTTGCCGCACCTTCACTTCACGGCGGCATCCCTTATTTTTCTTTGGGTCACCACATATCTTCTGGAGCGTAAGAGGCTATGGCATAAGCTCCTGATTTCAGTATGTTTTCTGGCGTGCCTAATTCTGATCTTCAAATACGCCATGAAAGTCGTCCTGCCTTAAACGGGAAAGAAAGGGGTGGCGTGAGTTGACAAATCTGGAAGCATTCTTTCTTGCGTTTACCAATTGGGAAATGATTTTGTACATTGCCATTGGTGTATTCGTGGGCATATACGTTGGTGCAATTCCTGGCCTGTCGGTGACGATGGCGGTTTCGCTGCTGATCTCCTTTACTTTTTCCTGGGACATCTATCCTGCTTTAGCAGTCATGATCGGGATTTTTTGCGGCGGTGTATACGGCGGCAGCCGATCAGCAATTCTGCTAAACATCCCGGGCGCGCCGTCAGCTGTAGCGACAGGATTTGACGGCTATCCGCTGGCTCAAAAGGGAGAAGCCGGCATTGCCATGGGGCTCACCGTAACCGAATCCGTGTTGGGAGGCTTTATTGGCATTATTCTGCTGCTGGCGGCTTCCCCGCTGATTGCCAAAATAGCCCTTAAATTTTCCGCCAGAGACTTTCTTTTACTAGGCTTGATGGGGCTATTCCTGGTGGGCAGCCTGAGCAGGGGGTCGCTGATTAAAGCCCTTGTTACTGCATTTTTGGGTGTGGCCGTTGGCCTAATAGGCATGGACACAATAACAGCGCAGCCACGTATGACCTTTGGAATTCTTAACCTGCTCGGCGGCATTCACTTTGTAGTGGTGATGATAGGGCTGTTCGGTCTTTCCGAAGCGCTGGTTCAGCTCAAAACAAAGGTCAACCCCGTTAAACAGGATGTCAAGAAGATCATCCCCAACTTAATAATAGTTTTGAAAAATTTACCGCTTGCTATTAGATCATCCCTCATAGGCACGTTTATCGGCGCTCTTCCTGGCACAGGCGGCGACATCGCGGCACTGATCGCTTACGATAATGCCAAGCGGACAGTCAAGAATCCTACACCCTACCCTTTCGGTGAAGGCGCATACCAGGGCGTTATCGCGCCGGAAGCCGCCAACAATGCCTGTATTGGCGGCGCCTGCATCCCCATGATGACCTTGGGAATACCCGGCGATTCCGTTACAGCCATCCTGATTGGAGCTATGATTATCCACGGCATCAGGCCAGGTCCGCTTCTCATGCAGGAGCAACCCGAGTTTTTCTATATCATCCTGGGCTGCCTTGTTTTAGCCAACGTCTTTCTGCTGATTTTTGGGCTCACCGGCATCCGGCTCTTTTGCCGGATCGTGGAGATCCCCAAGGCTATCATCATTCCAATCATTATCATGTTGTCGATCATCGGTACTTACTCCATTAACAACAGTGTGGTCGACATTTACTGGATGTTCTTCTTCGGCATTTTGGGCTACTTTTTCAAGATGTACGACTATCCCGTATCCACACTGGTGCTGGGTGTCATTCTCGCCCCTATCATCGATACCAACTTTCGTCGCGCAATTGACATTTGCCACGGCAACCTCCTGGAATTCATCGCAGGTTTCTTTACGAATCCCATTTCCCTGGTTCTTCTTCTATTCATCATATTTATGACGCTGCCAGATAATATAAAAAGTGGTGCCGTAAGGCTGATAAAAAAGCCTTTTACTAAGGGGAAATAACCGATGTGAATTATCCATCGTACAAAGGATGGTGATGTGTTTGGCGTGAACCTTTTCACTACGAAGGCGTAAACGAAGGGGAATAAGGCGACAAAAAACTTATTTAGGAGGATAAGTTTAAAATGAAAAATAGAAATATCCTTTGCCTCGTCCTGCTGTCACTACTCCTTTTAACACTGTTTACCGGCTGCTCTAACGGCAGCAGCCAGGAGCCCGGGGATGACTACCCTGCCAGGAGCATCAACGGCTATATCGCCTGGGCTGCAGGCGGTGCCACAGATAATGTCATGCGCACCATTGTACCTCTTGCTGAGAAGCATCTGGAACAGACGATCATACTGAGCAATAAAACCGGCGGCACCGGCTCTATTGCTACCCAGTATGTCTACACTCAGCCCGCCGACGGCTACACTATCCTGTTTAACGCAGAGAACCCGCCTCTCTACAAAATCTTGGGCCTGGCAGAAATCGACTACGACAACTTCATCCCCGTCATCCTACTGGCCAAGAACATCGGCATCTTGGTGGCACCCGCCAATTCACCCTACAATACTTATGAGGATTTCATTAACGATTGCCTTGCCAACCCAGGCAAAGTCAACGTGGGCGCTACGGGTCCCGGCGGTTTGCCCTTCAACTGCTTGGCGCTTGTCAAGATGGTCGAGGGGATAGAATACAACCTGGTGAATTTCGATGGTGACGGCACCCTGCAGCCGGCTCTTATCGGTGAACAGCTCGATATTTCTGTAGTAGCCCAGGCAGCAGCTACTCAATATGTACAGTCGGGACAGTTGAAGGCCCTCGCTGTCTTTTCCAATGAGCGTTTGGACTCCCTCCCCGATGTCCCGGCTCTGGCTGAGTTAAACGATGAATATATGAGTTTGCTGGATTTCTGGGGTCCATTCTATGGCGCCTTTGTTAAGGAAGGTACCGACGATGCCATCGTCCAAATACTTAGTGATGCCTTCCAAAAAGCGGCTAACGAGGACACATTTGTCGAATTCTGTGCCAACCTTGGACTGGAGAAACTGGCTTTGACCGGCGAAGATGCGACCGAATTCATCAAAAAATGGCAGTCCACTACAGCCTGGGCTTTGTACGAGGCCGGTGCCACAGGAGACCGCTCACCGGAAGATTTTGGCATCGAACGTCCTTAACAATTTAGTTGGGGGAGCCTGATTTCCCGGCTCCCCATCTAAATCGAGGTGTTTCATGAACTACGAATATCTTTTCAAACCCTTGACCGTAAATGGTATGACCATAAAGAATCGCGTAATGATGACCGCGATAGGTACCAATTTCGCCAATCCGGACGGAAGCATGAGCCCCGAGCATCGGCATTACTATACTATGCGAGCCAAAGGCGGCACAGGGCTCATTATAGTGGAAAATACAAACGTGGATTATCCCATGGGTTCAAACGGGACCACACAACTGCGGCTTGATCATGATCGATACATTCCGCAGCTCTATAAGCTTTGCGAGAGTGTACACGGCTACGGGTGCAAAATTGCGGTACAAATAAATTTCGCTGGTGCTTCTGC
Organism: Bacillota bacterium; assembly: GCA_012841735.1. Taxonomy (GTDB): domain Bacteria; phylum Bacillota; class Dethiobacteria; order Dethiobacterales; family Dethiobacteraceae; genus DUUE01. The sequence continues at coordinate 9,693 of DUUE01000015.1, forward strand.
CAAGTCTTCTCTTATAGGGGCACAGCCCATATCCGCAAGCAATTTACCCTCGAAACGGGGTGGCGAGATACCTCGTCCAATGACCGAGGAGGAAATATACCGTGTTGTTCGCAAATTCGGGGAGGCGGCTAAGCGGGCTCAGACAGCCGGGTTTGATGCAGTGGAAATCCATGCGAGCCACAGCTACCTGCTAAATCAGTTTTTATCTCCCACCATGAACAACCGGAATGACAAATTTGGCGGCAGCGTGGAGAACAGGGTGCGGCTGACGAGGCTGGTAGCACACGAAGTGCGCAATCAGGTTGGCTCCATGTTTCCTGTTTTTCTGCGCATAAGCGCGGATGAATTTGTTCCCGGAGGTCTTACATTAACCGACACCTTGGAATGGCTGCAATACGTAGATGAATATATAGATGTTTACGACGTTTCTGCCGGCCTGAATGATTCGATGGAAAACCAGATCGACGCTGCTTATCATCCGGACGGTTGGCGTTCCTATATGGCAAAAGCGGTGAAAGAGAGATACAATAAGCCCGTGGTGTCCATGGGCAACTACCGTGACCCTGCTGTGGCCGAGGCTGTTCTGTCCAGAGGGGATGCGGATATCATCGGCGTGGGGCGCGGTCTCATTGCTGATCCCGACTGGGTCAACAAGGTGCGACAGGGTCGCGAAGATGAAATCAACCGGTGCATTTCCTGTTGTATCGGCTGCGCGGGTAATCGCATCGGGTTGAACAGACCGATTCGCTGTACCGTCAATCCTGCTGTCATCGAAGGCGATGTTTATAAAATTTGTAAAGTAACTAAGCCTTGCTCCGTCGTGGTCATCGGTGGCGGTGTGGCCGGTTTAGAGGCGGCCTGCACCGCCGCGGAAGTGGGCTGTAAGGTCGTACTGTTTGAAAAAGAAGCCCATTTGGGTGGCTGGGCTTTTTCCGTCAGCCGGCTGCCAGACAAGAGGCGGATTGGGGATTTCCTCGCTTATCTTATCCACCGTTCGGAGAAACTAGCTAATCTCTCCGTCCTTACCGGCGTGGAGGCAACACTCGAACGCATCGGCGAGGCAAAACCAGATCTCATAGTCTGTGCTACTGGCTCAAAGCCGCTAATACCTCCCATACCGGGGCTAAAAGAACATCTCGATAAAGACAAGGTAGTCTCAATTAAGCAAATGATCAACAACGTTATAGCCGGCAAGTATCCGAAAAAAATGGACGGGAAAAAGATCGTCGTCATCGGTGGCGGAGCAGTGGGCTTGGACATTGTGGCGTATTTTGCCCCGCGAGGCGCTGATATCAGCATTGTGGAGACGCTGCCGGTTATTGGCCGGGATCTGGATCCCGTCTCCAAATCCAGCTTTTATAACCTTATGCAGCGCTTTAATGTTAAGCAAATGCCAAATACCATTTTAACTGAGGTCCGGAAAGATAGTTTTTTGCTGAAAGCGGAAGAAAAGCTATTCGAATTGCCTTTCGACTACGGCTTCATCTGCACGGGCTTGAAAGCATACAACCCCCTATTTGAACGAGTGAAAGATGCTTTCGCTGGAAAAGCCGAAGTTATCTCCATAGGCGACTGCGTCCAGCCACGGCGTATTATAGAAGGTGTTCAAGAGGGTAGAGATATCCTTAAAAGGCTGGAATCCTTGGGGTTGCTGTGAGTGCGTTCCCTTGTTCCTGGAGAAAGCCTTCCGATTTACCGCCTCTTTTTTTAAAATGGCGTAATACTGGTAGAATGCCTAGCCAATTTAGATCTTGTAGAAGAAGAAGTTATTGATTCCTTGGTGTTTCCTCTCAAATTAACAGCTTTGGATGGTTCTCCTGCTAGGGCAATTGGTATTCTTTAGCATACCTAGTCTTGCAGAGAGTGTAGAAAAAGCCGGTATAAATCTTTGCTCTTAGAGGGGTTGAAGTATGTTTTATCGCTGGCAGGTCTCGCAGCGGCAACCAGGCGAGTTAGAGTTCATGGAAAGAAATGAATTTATTAGGGGGGAATAGCTATGGGTGAAACAAACAACAGCTATTTACCTGGATTGAAAGCATGCAAAGCTGAGGTTGACGGACAGATACTTACCATTACAATTAATCGGCCGGAAGTTCTTAACGCGCTTAATCCAGAAGCTCATCATGAGCTTTCTAGAGTTTTTGATGCATTTTCGGAAGACAACAATTTACGGGTCGCTATAATTACTGGAACAGGAAACCGCGGGTTTTGCGTAGGCAGCGACTTAAAATCAAAAGTGAATATCGATAACCCGCTAACACAGTCAGTAGCGGAAAAGCCGCCTACAGGTTTCGCTGGATTATGTGCCCGCTTTGATTTGTACAAGCCGGTAATTGCGGCGGTAAATGGCGCTGCTATCGGCGGTGGGATGGAGATTGTTTTAGCCTGTGACCTGGCGGTGGCAGCAGAGCATGCAGTTTTTTCTCTGCCTGAACCACGGGTGGGTCTTGCATCCTTGGGCGGCGGTGGCGGTTTAGCGCGCATTGTGCGGCAAATACCCATGAAGCAGGCGATGCGCTTAATTTTGACCTGTGAGCAGATTACAGCCCGTGAAGCGCTGGAAATGGGGCTAATTAACGAAGTTGTGCCTGCGGGGGAAGAACTA
>DUUE01000390.1 GCA_012841735.1 Bacillota bacterium
AAGTTTTGCAAGCTAAATGCAGCTCAAAACCGCCGCCTCTGTATCGACCTAAAGGTGCTGGCGCTGCCCAATTTTCTCTTTTACAAGGCAGGCGAAGTGGTTCACAAGCTTTCAGGGGAAGAGGCGAACAAGGAAAGCGTGGCCAGCGCAATCACATCTCTGTTTTAATTGGATTCGGCAGGTTGTAGCTGCTGATCTAATCGCAAACGCAAACTTGGGGGGTTGATAGATGCCGGAGCTGTAACATAAGGAGATAGTTTGGCAGAGTCGAAGCGCGGTGGCTAAGCTATTCAATTAAAAGGAGGAAGAAGTAGTGAAAAGATTATATTTATCCTTGCTGTAGTGCTGTTAGCTTGCCTGGTGATTGGTTGCCAGTCTGCCGGTAAACCGGGAAATGAGGGAGAAGCTGGAGACCTTGGTGAGACAGAAGAGCCCATGATCCAGCTCCCCTGGGGCAACACCGTTTCCGCGGAAGACTGGAATACCAAGACCATGGAAATGGTTGCCGAAAGGGTTTATGAAAGAACAAACGGTACTGTAAAAATCGATATTTTCCCCGCCAACCAGTTGGGCAATGCCACTACTCAAACCGAAATGATGATCGATGGTAACCTGGATATGTTTACCGAAGGGTCAACCAATATGCAGGATTTTGGCGTGCCGGAAATGGGCATTATGCGTATCCCGTTCCTGTGGACCAAGGAAGGATTTCTTGCCCTTCTGGACAGCGACCTTTACGCATCGTGGGAGGATAGACTGCTCGAAGAGAGAGGAATCAGAACTTTAGCGCACAACTGGATGCGCCAGCCGGTTCAAATCATCTCGAATAAACCTGTTCGTTCTGCTGAAGATCTGGTAGGGCTTAGACTGCGCACGACCCCTTCACCGACAATCCGGCTGGCTTGCGAGGACCTGGGCATTAATGCCGTGACCATTGAATTGGCCGAAGTATACTTAAGCCTGCAGCAGGGTCTCGTAGATGCGGCGATCGGACCCACCGATATGCACTATTCCAATGGTTTCTATGAGATTTGCGACTACTTGATCATGATTGACTTCTCGCTGACCAACTACACCACCTGGATCAACGAGAAGAAATTCCAGTCCATGAGTGAGAACCAGCAGCAAATCCTCATCGAAGAATGCATCGCCGCCGGTCCGTATTATATGGAAAACGTCGAAAGTGTAGTAGGTGAATACATTAAGGAAATGGAAGCCTCCGGAGTAGAGGGCAAGGCTATACGTGCCCTAGGCATTATAACCTTGGCAACAATCATATTGATAATCTCCATTGGTATTTTCTGGCGCTACGTTTTAAAAGATCCTTTGTACTGGGTAGAAGAACTGGCTTCTTTTCTACTGGTCCACCTTTGCTATTTTAGTGCAACCGTAATCACGATTCAGCGCAGGCATGCCGCCGCTGACTTTCTAATAAGCAAGGCTCCGGAAAAGGTTCAGAAAGCGGTTGCGGTGTTTGGCAGTATTCTTGCCTTTTTGTTTTTTTTAACCGTATGCATCAGCATTGCAAATTTGCTCCCTAATCTCGTTTTTACAAGCCCCGCTCTAGGTATTCCAAGGAAATTCTATTATTACCCGGTTTTTAGCATGTCGGCTGTAATGGGCTTTGTATTAATCGTTGATCTGCTGAATACGTTTCTGCCCAAGAAGGAGCCGGAGAAGCTGGACAGGCCCCAAGCTCCCAAAGCAGTCTTGGAGTAGGGAGTGGTTTTACCAGCAGTTGGATTACATTGCGCAAAGGGAGTGAAAAATTTGGACCTTGACCTGATTATCACTATTGTCTCCTTTTTAGTGCTGGTTTTTCTGGGCATACCGGTGGTTTTTTCCCTGGGGGCTAGCACTTTAATCTGGATGGCCCTTAACATTCAGGCCATGCCGGTGATGAACGCCCTGCCACAAAACATGATGACCTACATGATGCGTTTTACTTTTATCGCCATGCCCTGTTTTTTGCTGGTAGGCAGGATGATGAATAAAACCGGGGTTACAGATCGCCTCTCCGATTTTGCGGTAGCCGTATTGGGCCGCTTTCGGGGCGGGCTGGCTTATTTCAATGTTTTTTCCAGTATGCTGTTTGCCTCCATGTCAGGTAACGCGGTGGCCGATGCGGGCGGGATCGGCTACGTGCAGATGACCATGATGAAAGATGCTGTTATAGGAAAGTAACTTTAAAGGGATTGTGGAATGCATTGGGTGAAACTGTCGCCTCATGCGGAATATTCATGCTGCTTGTCTCCGTGGCCAGCTTTTTTACCTGGATTGTGTCTATTGAGAGAATGCACGTAGTGATCGGCAGAGTTCTGGAAACGTTATCCGCCGGAAATATCCATGTCATGTTTTTTATCTGTTCGTTAATTTTTATTATAATCGGTTGTTTCCTGGATACCGGTTCTAAGGCGCTGCTGTTAACGCCCATCCTGTTTCCAGCGGTAAATGCACTGGGAATAGACCTGGTCCATTTTAGCCTGGTTATGATCCTGGCATTAATGAATGGTCTGATTACTCCGCCTTTTGGGCTTGTTCTTTTCGTGGTAGCCGATTGTAGCGGTTTGCCGTTTAGCAGGGTAACGATTGAGTCCTTGAAATACGCGCCTGCTATGGTTTTAGTTTTAATTCTCATTATCTTATTCCCCAGCTAGTCCTGTTTTTACCCAATATGTTTTTCTAGTAAAGGCCTGAGCGGGCCCCCCTGCTTTCCGAAAGCGGGGGGGGCGTAAAGATTGCGTTATTAGGATTGGGACTGTCCCTGAGAAGCAAAACCAGGCAAAACTCTAAGCTAATGCTGAAAAAGTTTACTTTTTTCCGATGATATAGAGATATCCGGGTAGACAGCCCGGCCTTGCCGAAGTTAACCAGGAAAGGAGATTGTGCAATGGCAGAAAAACAAACCACTTTAACGGTATTAAACCCGCGGGGAGAGATTTGTCCGCCTAAAACCTGGGGTCTGAGTCCCCGTTTAAAGGACTTCAAAAATAAGACCATAGCTTTAATGTCCAACGGTAAAAAAGGTGTCGATTATCTGCATGATGCCTTGGCGGAGCTGTTGACCCGACGTTTTCCGGGTGTAAAAATCGTGAAAACAGTGAAGCCCGGAGGAAGCCTGATTAGTTTAACGGAAGAATGGTATCCGGAGGTGGCAGCACAGTGTGATGCCTTCATTTTTGCCATAGGCGATTGAGGGTCATGCACGTGGTGGGGTACCCACGACACAATCAAAGTTGAAATGGAAGGCAAGCCCGGTGTTGAGCTCATTACCAACTATTTTGAACACGATGCTGTTAGCGCCGCCGAGGATAATGGAATGCCGGGGCTGCGTTATGTTAAATTGCCTGACAGCTGGTACAGAGCGCGTATAGATCCTGAGATGTGCAAAACTATGGCTGAATCTGTTCTGGATGAAGTGATTGATGCTTTGACCAGGCCTTTAACGGCAGCCGAAGAAACACCGGTCCAAAAGGAAAAGGAGACACCTTCGGAAACCTATACGGTCAGCGGCACTGACTATAATGATGCGCTAGAAGCGTTGCATGCGCTCTTTTTGCAAGAAAAGCTAAGCGACGGTTTACCCATCGTGCCTCCGACAAGAGAGGCTGTAGACTGGATGCTGACGGGGACCAGTATGCCGGCAGATAAAGTAATCGGCGTATTTCCGCCCAAGTTCGGCACAGCTACTGTGGAGAAAATCGCCATCAATGCGGTGATGGCGGGAGCTAAGCCAGAATATATGCCGGTGATCATTGCTGCGTTGAAGGGGATGTCGGATCCCGGGTTCGACGCGATCTGGTGGCGTATGTCGACTTCGTCCTCTCTGCCGGTGATCGTGGCCAGCGGCCCAATCACCGATGAGATTAATATGAACTGCGGAATGGGGCTCTATGGCTATGGATATCGCGCCAATGCCACCATCGGCCGGGCGATTCAATTGACGACTATGAATGCGGGGCACACTTGGCCCTCGGAAAACGATATGGCGGCAAATGGCCGTTATAATTCGTTTACTTTCTACGTCATGGCTGAAAACAGGGGTGAAAGCCCCTGGGAATCGTTTGCTGAAGAGAAAGGTTATGGCCCTGATGGAAATGTGGTGATGGTCTCTGTGGCCCCGGGAGGCCGGACTTACGATTTGGGCGGCGGCGCCGTTTCTCCGTGGAGCGAGCAGACCATATTAGATAAAGCGGTCGATTTGATGAAAGGCATCTTTGCGGTCAGTAACGTTTGGGCCAGCGTCTACACCCTGGTGATGCATCCCGAATGTGCCAAACGCGTGGCGGACAAAGGCTGGAGTAAACGCGATGTCCAAAACTACCTCTATGAAAAATCCCGAATACCGTATGAAGAGCTTGATACAACAAAGGCAAAGGAAGAGGATCTTTTCCGCACACCATATACCAAAGAGCAGCTTATCCTGGAGAATATAAAAAAAGGATTGTTTGCTGAAGAAGCTATTCCGGTTTTCCGGGAAGCGCTTAAACCCGGGGGTAAGGTGCCGGTTGTGCAAGCTCCGGACCATATCAACATTATCGTAGCAGGCGGCAAGGCCGGTTATAGCTTTTTGTTTGGCGGAGTAAACCCCAATTATAATCACGCGATTACACCGGTAACCGGTGCTCTATTGACTGTGCACGGCCGGTAAATAAATTATGAAAGGCGGCTTAAGTAGTATGGTCGAAGTGGCATTAAGCAAGATCAGAGAGACTCTTGCAGCTGATGGTTTTAAAATGAAATATGAAACAACAGGCCAGGGTGTACTCAATGTCTTGATTGTGGCGGAGCCTGGCGCCTGTGTGGAATGTCTGGTTCCAGAGCCGATTTTGTGGATATGCTCAACAGCGAACTAAAAGAGCATGGCCTTGATTTTCAAGAAATTAATATTTGTATTGATTAATGTTTTCGGTTTAACCAAGTAAGAGTAATGTTGTGTTCGGTTTATTGCAGCTTATTACCCGGGATGAAGAGGCACCGCATTAAACAAGCCGGTGATCGGGAACACTGCGAAAGTATGGTTCCCTATTTGGCACTCTGACGGTTAACCGGTAACCTGTTTCTGTGACGATTCTTCAAGGAACTTGTAAACAGGGAGCTCTCCAATGCTTGGGCTGTGAGCAGTGCCGCCGGACTGAAAGGACCAACGCAGATGGGAGCAAGGAAGTCGACTATCACGAGAACCTGGTGGGTGCTGCTTTTGTGGGCTGCCCACCCAATTTGGTATTAGGCTTAGATTAGAGCGTATAGTCCCCGGTGAAAGCGAGGTAGCGGCGGCTCGTCAGTATGCGGCAGATCGATCAGGCGGGGAAAAAATACCGCTACCGGGTTAAGATTTGGGACGCCGAAGGTTTTGATAGTTGGGCGGGGGTAAAGGTTCCCTTGCGGGTGCTTAAGATCGAGGAGAGGAAAATCAGCTCGCAAGGCAAGAATTTAGATGAGCCGGTAATCACCTATTTGGTGACTACTGCTGA
>DUUE01000155.1 GCA_012841735.1 Bacillota bacterium
CCAGCTGTTCACTGGCAATAATGGTATTTGGGTTTTTGGTGCTGTTCTGAAAGACCACATCCGCCCGGGTCTGCAACAAACCTGCCTTAATAATATATTCACCGGATGCAAAAGGAGGCGGTTGTTTACTTTGCAGGATAACCCTGTTTTCCGCCTGCCCTGCAGTTACAAGCCTTGCCGTACACTGCACCGCGCATACACCTCCGGATTATTATATGCCACAAGAGAGGGCGGAGTTCTGTCTGCACTCCCTTCTTTATCCCCGGGCTGGAAATCGGGCTGTATCCTGCGGCAGCAATTTCTCAACAAATTCTTATAATTCCTGTTTTATACTTACAGGACAGAGCAAATATGCCATAATATAAAAAAACAGAAATCTCCGGAACGGAGGGATAAAATGTTCAGTTTTGTTGTGGCGGTCGGCCGGAATAATATCATGGGCAAAAACAACCGCCTTCCCTGGCACCTGCCAGCTGATGCCCGCTATTTTAAGCAGGTCACCATGACGGGCACAAAAACTATGATCATGGGGAGAAAAACATTTTTGTCCCTGCCCCGCGTACTGCCCGGCAGGAAACATATTGTCCTCACACAGGACCGCAGTTTTAAAGTTAATGACCCTCATGTTGTCGTTGTCCATGACTATGCCGACCTGCTGCCGCTGGCTGCAGCCCGGGAGGAATATTATGTCATAGGCGGTGCGGAGATCTTCCGGCTGTTTTTCCCCTATACCCAAAAAATCTACCTTACTGTCATTGACGCGGATTTTGCAGGAGATACATACTTCCCCGCTTATAATAAAAATGAGTGGCAGGTCACCTGGCAGCAAGAAGGGGTTGTGAATGAAAAAAACCCCTACCCCCACACCTTCTTTATCCTGGAGCGTAAAAAGTAACAGACAAAGGGGCTGCAACGATACTTTGGCAAAGTTCGTCTGCAGCCCCCGGTGTTATGATGGAGATTTTATTCAGTTAAGTGCTCTCAAGAGCAGCCTGTAAGCCACATTTTTTGCCTCTTCCACTGTCACACCCGGGTATAAGTCCCGCTGGCCGGCAAAATGGGAAAAACCGGCCAGAGCTCCCTGCAAAGCCATGAGTTGGTAATAAAAACTTTCCCGGCCGCTGATTACATTTTCCATCCGGCCGTGCTCAAGCAAATGGGTAATAATGCGCAGGACATTTTCCTTCAGCAAGGCAAGTTCCTGCTGCTCTTCCTGCAGGAAGGTATAAAAGTTGTGCAGCCCGCCGCCTGACAGCAGCAGATTGACAGTGGAGCGGTTGTCACTGAACCATTCCAGGATCAGATCAAGCAAGACAGAAAATTTTTCCCGCAAAGATTCTTCCCGGGCAATGCGCCGGAAAGCTGCTTTAACTTCCAGGTTAAGCTGGTAAAGAATCGCTTTGGAGATGACTTCCTCTTTGCTGGCAAAATATTCATAAACAGTCCCTTTGCCAATCCCTGCCGCCTCCGCAATATCCTGCACCTTTACCTGGTAAGGGTTGGCCCCCCGGCGGAGCAGCTTAATCAGACCGTTAAAGATGGCAATTTCTTTTTCCGCATACCCAATCTCCATCAGAAATCAATCCCCTCTTGTAACGTTCTCCGCATTTTTCCTTTGTGCAGCAGTTCATACATAACCGGTATAACCACAAGCGTCAGCAGGGTGGCATAGAGCAGGCCGCCAATCGTTACAATGGCCAGCGGCTGCAGCATTTCTGCCCCGATCCCCACGCCGAAAGACAGGGTGGAAAGGCCGAGAATTGTAGTAATGGCCGTCATCAGAATGGGGCGAAGACGGGTTTTACCGGCCTCAACCAATGCTTCGGTAAGAGTGCGGCCTGCATCCCGCAATTGGTTGGTATAGTCAACAAATACAATCCCGTTGTTGACAACCACACCGCTTAAGACCAGAAAGCCCAACATGGCCACCAGGCTGATTTCATTACCTGTCAGGTAAAGTGCCAGCAGGCCGCCCGTAAAGGCCAGCGGAACGGTAAACATAACAATCAGCGGCGACAGCAGTGACTGGAACTGGGCAACCATTATCAGGTAAATAAAGATCACTGCCATGGCCAGCATAAAAAGCAGGTCTCGCAGGGAGGTATTAATCAGCTCCGTCTCGCCTGCGATTTCCACCGCGTAACCTTCCGGTACTTCGTAGTCTGCCAATTTCGCTGCCAGTTCCCTGCTGACAAGGCCGATATTGTAGCCTGTTTCAAGTGCAGCTGTGACGGATAAAGTCCGCTGTTGGGCATTACGACGGATTGAAGCAAGCCCGGTTCCCGTTTCAATGACTGCTATTTCATCAAGCCTGACTTGTTTTTCTGCGCCGTCCGCCCCCTGCACAATGGTCAGGCCGGCAACATCCTCAGGCGTCAGGATGCCTGTGCGGCCATCCACCACAATCACAGGAAAATCCCGGCCGGCTGCAGAGAGGGTTGTGGCCGCCTGCTTCCGGCCTAGCAGGCTGCGGACATGGGAAAACACCTGGGCTACAGTTAAGCCTTTTTCCAGCGCTTTTTCCTTATCCACACGAATGCGTATCTCCGCGGCACCGCCATCTGCCCCCGTGGAGACATCTGTCGTTCCTTCCACCTCTTCCACAATACGTACCACATCACGGGCAATTTTTTGCAGTGCATCCAATTCACGTCCCCTGATTTCCACTTCAATACCGGAGCCGCCCAGGGCTGACATATCCATATTATTGGAAGAGACAGTAATTTTGCAGTCCAGGTCGGCCGTCAGCTTTTCAATCTCCTGTGCAATTTCCTGGTTGCTTACCGTTCTTTGCTCGGTGAGGACAAGATACAGGGACACCGACCTGCCGCCGCCCATGCCGGTTAAGCCGCCCAGGCCGCCACCCCGGAATGCACCTATCGTTTCAATATCGGCAATCCCGGAGATCCTGTCGACAACTTCTTCAGCCACAAGCGTCACATCATCGCTTTCGGCTCCATCTTCCGGGACAACTGTAACTGTCATTTGCGGAGCATCCATTTCCGGGAAGAAAACAGTCCCCATGGTTGTTGCCAGGTAGCCGCTCACAATAAACAGCGCGACAAATAGAACAATGACAGCACCTTTATACCTGAGCGCCCGGCGCAGCACCTTTTCATACAGTTGTACAAAGCGGTCATAAAACCTGTCTTCTTTTTCTGTTTCCTTTTTCAGCACAGTAGCTGCCATGGCCGGCACCAGGGTTACTGCCACGATCAGGCTGGCCACAAGGGAATAGGCAATGGTTAAGCCCATGTCGGTAAATAGCTCACGGGAAAGCCCCCTGGTAAAAACAATGGGCAGAAAAACGCAAACTGTGGTCAGGGTGGAAGCAAAAATGGCGCCGCCCACCTGATTTGCCCCGTCCACAGCCGCGCGCAGGGCCGGTTTCCCCTCAGTGCGCATGCGGAAAATATTTTCTATCACCACAATGGAGTTATCTACCAGCATCCCCACACCCAGTGCCAGGCCGGCCAGGGAAATCACGTTGATGGAAACGCCGGAGAAATACATCATGGCAAGGGCAAAAACAAGGCTGATGGGAATGGAGACAGCAATAACAAAAGTAGGCTTGATATCACGCAAAAAGAGGATAAGAATCAGGGCTGCAAGCAAACCGCCGTACACCAGGTTATCCAGCACCGAATCCAGCACAATCTCAATATATACGCCCTGGTCCATCAGTGCGGTAAAAGTCAGTCCTTCCCGGCCCGCCGACAGCTCTTTCATTTTTTCCCGGATATTTCCTGCTACTTCAGTAGTGGAGAAATTGCTCTGTTTCTGGAAGGTTAAAATGACCGCATCATTGCCGTTTACTTTGGCATACAAATCTTCCGCATTGTCAACACGTCTGATCTCCGCCACATCATCCAGGCAGATTTTTCCCACGCCTTCTGTTCCGGTATCAAAAAGCGGCAGCCCTTTCAGTTCCTCCAGGCCGGCCAGTTTGTCGCCCACTTTGACAAGATATTCATTTCCTTCCGTTCCAAGATAGCCTGCCGGCATGGCAAAATTCTGTGCCGCAAGTATTCCTGCAATCATGTCCCGTGTAATTATGCCTTCCAGTGAGGTACTGGCAAATGCCTCACTGCGGGCAGCTTCCAGGCCGCTCAACTGTTTTTTTATTTCCGCTTCACCGGCAGCCAGTTCAGCCTTGGCCTTTGCCATTTCCGTATTCAGCAGTTTTTTCCCGTCCTGCACCTGCTGCAATTGAGCCGCCAGTTCTTTTTGCTGCGACTGCAGTTTCCCTTTTTCCGCCAAAAGGGCAGCCAGATTGTTGCTTGTTTCATTCAGGGCAGTTTCCGTTTCCCTTTTCTGAGCCATGAGTACGGCAAGCTGCTCCTGCAGTGCAGCCAGCTGTGCCCGCTCAGCGGCATTTAGCTTGTCACCCAGGGCCAAAAGCGCGTCTATACGGGCCTGCAGCTCCGCCTCTCCTGCGGCAAGGGCGGCCAAAGCCTCTTCCAGCTCACTTTTTGCCTGTCTAAGCTGCGGCTCTCCTTGCGCCACGGCCGCCAATGCTTCCTCCAGCTGTGTCAGGCCCGCAGTCAGGGAAGTTTCCCCTGCCGCAAGCTCCTGTGTGCGCTTTGCTTCTTCCGCGTTCAGTTGCGCCCTGCCTTCCGCTATTTTACGCGCCGCAGCCTGCAGTTCCGCTTCCGCCGCAGCCAGTTCCGCATCCACCGTCTCCAGGATCCTGTTATTGACATTGTCTATTTTCTCCTGGCTGATAACTACTTCAATCGTTTCCGCCAGCAGACCTTCCGCCGTGACTGAAGCCACACCGTTTACGCTTTCCAGTTCAGGAATAAGTTCGGTTTCCACCAGGGCGGAGATTTGCCTGATATCCATCCC
>DUUE01000298.1 GCA_012841735.1 Bacillota bacterium
CCTGCAGCAGCAGGTTGAAAAGGGGAGGCCTGTTTTCCAGCAGGCGCGGCCCCAGTGCCAGGCGGAAAGGATCTGTTTCCGTTTCCCGTCCGGCTTTGGCGACAATAATTTCGTAAAGACGCCTGCCTTCCAGCGCCAGGGCTTCATGGACAATGGCAAAACCGTTGGCAGCAAGGAAAAGGCGCAGCTGCCCCGCTTCAGTCATGGGCTGCAAGATAATTCTGGAAACTGACTGCAGTTGCCTGCGGCCTTCGCGGATAATAGAAGCAATGGTTTCACCGCCCAAACCGGCAATAACCACAGTGTCCACCCGGTCATCCTCCTGGAGGACTTCCAGGCCGCGGCCGAGACGTAAATCTATGCGCTGGTGGCAGTTAAAGGCGGCAACTGTCTCCCGGGCCTGCCCGAGCGGGGCCGGGCGCATGTCGCTGGCAATGGCCCGGTCACAGATTTGCTCCAGCAGCAGGTAGATGGGCAAATAGGCGTGATCCGTACCAATATCAGCGACAACGCTGCCGGGCGGGATCAGTTCGGCAATTGCCTGCAGGCGCGGAGTGAGTTTCATACAGAATCACCTCCGCCTATATTGTATCCTATTCTGCCTGAAATTAACAATTCCTGCAACGAACGGCCTGCCGGTTAATCGGAGTTGGGCAGGACCAGGTTTAAAATAATACCTGTAAGCGCGGAAAGGCTTAAGCCTGAAAGACCAATGTTGCCGGTTATGGGCAGGGTGACGCCGGAAATGCCCAGAACAAGCATGATGGAAATGATAATCAGATTTCTGTTCTGATTCAGGTCAACATCGCCGTCTTTAATGGTTCTCAACCCGATAGTGGCGATCATACCGAAGAGAATAATACTGGCACCGCCAATTACCGGTGCGGGAATTGTCTGCAGGGCTACGCCCAGTTTACCAAAAAAGGCAAGGATGATGGCAAAGACGGCTGCCACCTCCAGGGTAAAGGGGTTGAAATTGCCTGTCATGGCCAGAACACCTGTATTTTCCGAGTAAGTAGTATTGGCGGGACCACCCACAAGACCGGCAAATGATGTTGCCAGCCCGTCCCCGATTAATGTTTTTGCCAGGCCGGGGTCCTTAAAGAAATCGTTTTTGGTTACAGCTCCATTGGTGGTGATATCGCCGATATGTTCCATGAAAGTAACAATGGTGACGGAAGAAATAACAATAATGGCCTCCAGGTTAAACTTCGGCAGCATAAATTGCGGGATCTTAAACCAGGCGGCACCGGCAATGGCGGCCGTGTCCACCAACCCCAGGGGCAGAGAAACAAGATAACCGACAATGAAACCGAACAGAATGGGAGTTAGTTTAAAAAAGCCCTTGACGAAAATACTGACAATGACCATGGTGGCGGCCACACTAAAGGCTACCAGCCACCGCTGTCCTGCGGTTCCTCCGGGAGCCTCCAGGATATTGGAATTAATCACCACGGGGGCCAGCGTCAACCCGATAACCATAATCATCGAGCCTGTGACAACCGGCGGAAAAAGTTTTTTCACCCGCTCCGTTCCGATCAGTTTAACGATTAGGGCAAAAAGCAGGTAAACCAGGCCGGCTGCAACAATCCCGCCCGTGGCATACTCCAGGCCGTATTGCGCGCCGACAATGGTAATGACACCGATAAAAGCAAAACTGCTGCCCAGAAAGACCGGGACTTTCCCTTTTGTAACCAGGTGAAAAATCAGTGTCCCCACACCGGCCGTAAACAAGGCAACGGAGGCACTTAAACCGGTAATCAGCGGCACAAGAATGGTGGCTCCGCTCATGGCAACCAGGTGTTGTAGCCCCAGGACGACATTTTTTAAAGTGATCCTTGTTTCCCTCATCTCTTTCTCCTTTTATCAAAGATTCTGCCTGCGTAAAGCTGTAACACTACTTTCCGCAAATTTCACTAAAATTATATCCTTTTCTACAATTTTTGTCATGCAGAAATATACTCGCCTGTCTGCCCCGTTGTCCTTTTAAACAGCATGCGGGCAAAAAAAGTGACAAGGCCGGAGACCTTGTCACCACTCTTTTATTGTCCCACCCAGCTCTGGCAGATTTTTACCCCTTCCGCCGCATTGGTGGTAAAGGCATCGGCACCAATTTGCTCACATGCTTCTTTAGTTACAGGGTTGCCGCCGATAATGACTTTTACACTGTCACGCACACCGGCTTCTTTCAAAGCATCCACCGTATCTTTCATGGCTTCCAGGGCAAGTGTCAGCACACCGCTCATACCTACAATATCCGGTTTAACTTCTTTCACTTTTGCCACAAAGTTGGCGGCAGGCTGGTCTATACCCAGGTCGTGGACCACAAAACCGGCAGCTTCCGCCATGCTCTTGAAAATATTTTTGCCAATATCGTGCAGGTCGCCGGCCACTGTACCCAAAACGATAGTACCCACAGTGCTGCTGCTGGCACCACCCAGGATTGGCTTCAAAATATCAATGGCGTTGGTCAGTAGTTCACCGGCAAAAATCAGGTCTCCGACAAAATACTCACCCTGCTCAAACAGGTCGCCTACAATTGCCATCCCTGCCTGGCAGGCGGCCACGGCTTGTTGTGCCTCCTCTTCCGACGGGTTACCGGCAACAAAAGCTTTTAAATCGGCAAGGACTTTTTCTTCGTCCAATTCTCCGACTGCCGCTGTTAAAGCTTTCAGATCCAACATCTGTTTTCCTCCTTTTTTCTTTCTTGCAACAGGCAGCTCCGGTGCCTGAAGCCGGCAATTCTGCAGCGCACTTCCTTTTTTTATCAAGAGTGCGAACCTCCTGTCCGTCGCAGGACAGGCAGCCTGGACAGGCCCGGGCACAATTTATAGAATTCGCTACCGGTCAGGATAATCCTGCACTTTACGCCGTTTTATCCCTGTAAATTTGTCTTTGTTTGCCGGTTTGCCGGCCCTATTCGCCGGCAGCCAGGCAGCCTGCGCTTTGTTTCCTGTACTCGGGGTCCTGGATCCTTGTAACC
>DUUE01000012.1 GCA_012841735.1 Bacillota bacterium
CCATGTTCAGCGGAATGCTGGCAGGGCAGATGGTTTTTCTGGCTATCGGCTTTGCCCTTTCCGCGATGCTCCCCCGCGACAGCAACCCTGTGACTATAGGCTTGGGATTGTTCTTTGTCACCTACCTCCTGGGGGCTATTGCCGCCATCAATGAAAAGCTGCGATGGTTGAAATACTTCTCACCTTTCCACTACGTCCAGCCCACGAGTGTCCTGGCCAATGACGGGACTATCGAACGGGTGTACCTCCATATAATGCTCTTAACTACCATAGCTGCCATATTATTTGCCTACTGGCGCTACCAGCGCAAAGACCTTCTGGTCTGAAAAGAAGCGGGGAAACCGCCCTGTATTCTGCACCTCTTCCCGGGCTCAGCCCGGTAAAGGGTCCTGCAGGCTGCCGTTGCCGGGGCTCACTGGAGCACATTCGGTTCGACCTGGTTTGGACCCTCCCCGGGGTGGCGCAGTTTGCTTAAGGCCGGGCCTTCAATAATGTCGCCTTCGTAGGTGAACCGGGAGCCATGACAGGGGCAGTCCCAGGAACGTTCGGCTTCGTTCCAGGAGAGCTCACATCCCATGTGGGTGCAGGTGATGTCCACCAGGTGGAGCTGTCCTTGATCATCGCGGAATGCACCTGTCTTCTCCCCGTCAATGCTGACAATGCTGGCCTCTCCCGGAGGTAGATCCTCCATTTTTTCGGCCGGTTTAAGCTTCCCGGCCACCAGGTGTTTGGCTACGTCGAGATTGGTTGCCACGAAATTGACCGCCGAAGCCGCGTTGAAGCGGGATGGGGAGTAGACTTCTTTCCAGGGACTGTCGCCACGGACGATCAGGTCTCTGATTATCGTAGCCGCGGCTGTACCGTTGGTCATGCCCCACTTGGCAAACCCGGTGGCCACATAGAGGTTGGGGTGTTTGGCGGTGAGGTTGCCGACGTAGGGAACTCCGTCCAGGGTGATATAATCCTGAGTTGACCAGCGGTACTTCACCTCACTCACTTCAAAGGTATCGTGAGCATATTGCAGCAGATTGTCATAATGGACGCCGGTATTCGTAACCTGGCCGGTCTTATGATCTTCTCCCCCCACCAGAATCAGCTCTCCGTCCTCCAGGGGTTGGGAGCGCAGGGAGCGGGTGGGCTTTTCGGCTGAGATAAACATACCCTCCGGAAATTCATCCTTTATGGTTATGGCGATGACGTACGAGCGACTGGGATACATCCGGGCAAAGTACATCCCACCTCCATCGAAAAACGGGTAATGGGAAGCGATTACCACCTTGGAAGCCGTGACCTTTTTGCCCTGATTGGTGATTACTGCCATGGAACTTCCTTCTTCGATGTTGACAGCCCGGGTTTGCTCAAAGATGCGGCACGAATCGGGCAGCATTTTGGCCAGGGCTTTTAAATACTTGAGAGGGTGAAACTGGGCCTGCCCGTCGAACCGTAAAGCGGCTTTAACGCTGAAAGGCAGGGGAAGGTCATGCACCACCGAGGCCTTAAGCCCCAGAGCGGAAGCTGCTTTCTCCTCCTTCTCAATCTGCTGAACGTAGTTGTCAGACCGGGTGTAGACATAAGCGGGGCGCCAGGTTAGATCGCAGTCGATCCCTTTTTCCGCCACCGTATCGGCAATGAACCGTAACGCATTTTTGTTGGCCTCGGCATACTGGCGAGCCTTTTCCTGCCCCATTTGGGTTATCAGCCGGTCATAAATCAGGGAATGCTGCGAGGTTACTTTAGCAGTGGTGTGTCCGGTGGTTCCCTGGAGAATGCGGTCGGCTTCTAAGATTGTAACCTTTAAACCCGCATGGGCCAGAAGGTAGGCGCAGGTGATGCCGACAATTCCACCGCCGACAATAGCCACGTCCGTATTGATGTCTTCTGTCAATTCCGGATAGTTCGTCTCCGGGGTTGACCTGATCCAGTAAGGGCTGGGTGGTTCAGCATAATTGAAGCTGTAAGAAATGTTAATCACCTCATTAAATGATATATGGCTCAAAGAGGGGAGGCTGGTCTCCGCTCCGAGCGATTGACTCGATGATATTATTCCTAAAATGAGGAGTTATTAATTAACGAATGTGATCCTATCTCCCCCAATAAAATGGAAAATAATGGACATAACCTCCGCCAGCCTATTTCAATAACATGAATGCGGTTAAGCCGAACCCGGCTTGTAATCAATTGACTCCATGGACAATAAGTGTTAGGCATGACTGTTATGCTTCAGGGAACAATAGAGATACCAAAG
>DUUE01000287.1 GCA_012841735.1 Bacillota bacterium
AACTTTTGGCATTATCCTGCTGGCACTGGTGGACAACAAGCCCCGTATCCTGAATCTGAAACAGCTTTTGTATTACTACCTGGAACATCAGAAAGAAGTAATTGTCCGGCGCACGCGCTACGAACTGCGCAAGGCGGAAGAGCGTGCCCATATCCTGGAAGGACTGCGAATCGCACTGCAGAATCTTGATGCCGTGATTAAACTGATCCGCTCCTCCCGGACGGTGGATGATGCCAGGGTAGGGCTGATGGAAAAGTTTGGCCTCTCAGAACTGCAGGCCAAAGCGATTCTTGACATGCGCCTGCAAAAGCTGACGGGGCTCGAACGGGACAAACTGGAAGCAGAATACCTGGAGCTGATTAAAAAAATAGCTTATTTACGCGAAATCCTGGCCAATGAACGCCTGGTTTTGCAGATTATTAAAGATGAAATCACTGTTGTCCGCGATAAATACGGTGACGACCGGCGGACAAAAATTGTGGCACAGGAAGAAGATTTTCTGGTGGAAGATTTAATTGCGGAAGAGGACATGGTCATTACTCTGACACACAAGGGTTACATCAAGCGCCTGCCCGTCAATACTTACAGGCCGCAGCGCCGCGGCGGCCGCGGGATCACGGCGCTGCAGACAAAAGGCGATGACTTTGTGGAGCATGTTTTTATTGCTTCCACCCATGCCTACCTCTGTTGTTTTACCAACCGCGGCAGGATGTACCGGAAAAAAGTATACGAAATCCCCGAAGCGGGGCGGCAGGCACGCGGTACTGCCATTGTTAACCTACTGGCTGTGGAGCCGCAGGAGCAGATAACGGCTGTCATCCCGGTCCGTGATTTTGCCGAAGGACACTTTATGTTATTTGCCACGAAGAAAGGCCAGGTGAAAAAAACACCTCTTGACGCCTTTGCCAATATTCGCCGGGGCGGACTTGCCGCCATTACCCTGCAGGAAGGTGACGAACTGATTGCGGTACGCCTGACGGAAGGCCGGGATGAGGTCATACTGGTGACGGAGGAAGGCTTTTCCATCCGTTTTGACGAAAGCGATGTCCGCCCCATGGGACGGACTGCCCAGGGGGTCAAAGGCATCAGCCTGGGTAAAAACGACAATGTAATTGCCATGGAGGTTGTGGAGCCAAGGGCATCCGGGCAGCTTTTGGTGGCAACGGAAAACGGTTACGGCAAACGTACGCATCTCACTGAATACCGCACTCAGAACCGGGGCGGGAAAGGCATTTATACCATTCGTGTCATGGAAAAGAACGGCCCGGTGGTGGCGGCCAAGGTAGTTCGTCCGGGCGATGAACTGATGATTATCACAGCGGGCGGTATTGTGATTCGCCAGGAAGTGGGTGAAATCTCCGAACAGGGCAGGGTTACACAGGGTGTAACACTGATCCGCCTTGACGAAGGTGACCGGGTAGTAAGTGTGGCCCGGGTTGTGTCGGAAGAAGAGGAAGCATAGGCTGGTGCGGCCATGACTGTAAGCAAAAAGAATCCCTTTGCCGTCATACCACCTCTTTTGCTGGCGGCACTGACTTGTTTTTTACTGGCACGGTATTCATTGCAGCATGTTTCTCCCGGCTACCCGCCGCTGCCGCGTACTTATGACGTCATTGTGGTGGGGGGCGGGCTTGCCGGAGACCTGACCGCCCTGGCGACGGCGGAAGCAGGGGTGGATGTGCTGTACCTGCCAAGCGGCGAGGGTACGGGCAGCCCGCCCTATCCGCCGTTATTCTGGGCTGCCGGCACGCCGCAGCAGGCGGA
>DUUE01000428.1 GCA_012841735.1 Bacillota bacterium
GAAAAAGACAGGTAAAACCTGCCTTCCGCCGTGGCAATACCGGGGGCGATCAGGGCGGCCAGGACGGCAACAGGCACGTAACGCAGCCATACTGCGGCAACTTTTGGTATTTTAATGCGCGTCAGAATATAGAGGGGGAGAAAGCGCGGTACATAAGTAACCAGTGCACACCCCAGGATGATCAAAAGGAGCCTTGCCATTTTTCCACCACCACCCCCACCGTGGCCGTCACCACAGTGGCCAGGATAATGTACCAGCTGCCCGGAAGCAAAAAGTAAAAGAAAAGGGAGAGCAAACCTGCCAGAAGTGCGGCACATAAAAGTTTTCTGTCACTGGCCTGAACTACCAAAAGAAAAATAAACATGGCGTAAAGTGCGTATTCCATAGCAACAGCAGCCGTGGTACTGTTAAACAGGTTGCCAAACAGCCCTCCCAGGACGCCGCTAATTGTCCAGCCGACGTAGGCTGTCCCGAAAAGGCCCAGCAGAAACAGGTGGCTGCGCTCACCCTCCCGCAGTTCGCCATAGGCAACAGCATAACTTTCATCTGTGAGCCAAAAAGCGAGTAAAGGCAGCACCCGGCGCGGCAGGCGCTTCAGATAGGGCGCCAGGGATGCACTTAATAAAAAGTGCCGCAGGTTTACCAAAAAAACTGTTATAATCACGGACACTGCACCGGCACCTGCAGCCAGCATGCTGACAGTGATAAACTGGGCGGAGCCGGCAAATACAAGGAGCGACATCATTGCGATGTAAGGCAGGTTGATACCGGCCAGGCCGGCCAGCGTCCCGTAGGCAAAGCCAATGGGCAGATAACCAAGCACAATGGGCAACGCTTTTTTGCTGCCTGCCGCAAAATCCTGTGGTATAATCATGACTTCCTCCGTTTTCCCGGTGGCAGGCCGGAACTGCTTGCACTTTCTCGGGCAAAATTCCTTTCCGCCGGCCTACTTTTTTTGTCGTATGAAAAAATACCAGCTTGCACTGGTATTTTTGCTTTCTGTTAACGCTTGGAGAACTGGGGTGCTCTTCTCGCCTTTTTGAGGCCGTATTTTTTCCGCTCTTTCATCCGCGGGTCGCGGGTCAGAAACCCTGCGCTTTTCAGGGTGGGACGGTAATTTCCTTCCGCCTGCAGTAGCGCCCGGGCAATACCATGGCGGATTGCACCCGCCTGCCCGGTTGTTCCGCCGCCGTGCACCTTGGCAATAACATTGAATTTATCCAAAGTACTTGTTAACTGCAAAGGCTGACGGACAATCAGTTTTAATGTTTCCAGGCCAAAATACTGGTCAAGGGGCTTATCGTTGATTATTATCTCCCCGGTTCCGGGGACCAAACGGACGCGGGCGACTGAACTTTTTCTGCGGCCGGTGCCGTAATATTGCGCTTGTGCCATGTCATTGTTTCCTCCCTTCTACCCTAAAATGTCCAAACTTCGGGCTGCTGGGCTGCGTGCGGGTGTTCACCGCCCGCATAAATACGGACTTTCTTCAGCATTGCCCGTCCCAGACGGTTGTGGGGCAACATCCCCTTTACCGCCAGCATAACAGCTCGTTCCGGTTTGGTCTTAATCAGGGTGCCGTAGGAAACTTTCTTTAAACCACCGGCATAACCGGAGTGGCGGTAATGAAATTTTTGTTCAGCTTTATTCCCGGTTAAAACAACCTGGGATGCATTGATGACAATCACATGGTCCCCTGTGTCAAGATGGGGGGTAAAAATAGGTTTATGTTTGCCGCGAAGAATGCGGGCAACTTCTGTAGCGAGTCTGCCCAAGGGCTTGCCGGCGGCATCAATCAGATACCATTTCCGCTCAATCTGCCCTTTCTGTGGCATATAAGTGGTACGCATGCTTATCCTCCTTACATAGACAGCTGGCAAACCGCCGTTAACGGGGCGGGAAACGGCAGTTAGACACAAGGATATTTTATAATATGGCATCCTGCCTGTCAAGCAAATCTCATGACAGACGGGTACCTGCAGGGTCATTGGTATTTTACCTCCGCCAGCACCAAACCATGCGCCGGCGCCGTCCGGCCGGCTGCATTTCTGTCAAGTGCCGCCAGTACCGGGCCCAGGTCCGGGGCTCTCTTGCTCCAGCCCACTTCCAGCAGGGTGCCGGCAATAATGCGGACCATATTGTATAAAAAACCGTCGGCTTCCGCTGTGATGGTGATGTATTGGTCCTGCTCCTGCACCTCCAGCCGCAGCAGCTTGCGCACAGTTTGTTTGACGGAACTGCCGCTTGCCATAAAAGAACGGAAATCATGTTCTCCCACCAGAGTGGCCGCCGCGTGCTGCATGCGGGCAAGATCGGGCGTCCGGCGAATGTGGTAGGTATAATGCCTCGTCAGCACCCGGGGATGGGGCGCACTGTCAACGGTATAACGGTAGATTTTGCTTTTTGCACTGTAGCGGGCATGGAAGTCGTCCGGCACAAAGGTGGCGTCAGTGACAACAATATCGGCGGGGAGGACCGAATTCAGGGCATAGGGAATGCGATCGGCAGGAATGCGCGTATCGGCATAAAAATTTACCACCTGCCCCAGGGCATGGACCCCCGCATCTGTCCGGCCTGCAGCCGTAATACGGCGGGACACGCCAAAAACAGTTTTAACGGCCTGCTCCAGCCTTGCCTGGATGGTATCGGCATTTTGCTGCAGCTGAAAGCCGTGATAATTGGTTCCGTCATAAGAAAGTGTCAGTTTAATGTTCGGCACAGCACTGCCTCCTCCCGTAAAGCCATCGCGGGGACAAGTCCGGGGGATGGGTTTTCAGGGCTGCAAAAAGTCCAGGCAACTCCAGCCCGAGCCCGGTCAGAGCCCGGTGAAGGCAATGAAAGCAATCAGCAGACCGGTTGCGGCGACGGCCAGAAAGTCGCGGGGTGCGGCTTTCAGTTCGCGCAGGCGGGTTCTCCCCTTGCCGCCGCGGTAGCAGCGGGCTTCCATGGCAATGGCCAACTCATCGGCACGGCGAAAGGAGGAGACAAAGAGCGGGACAAGCAGGGGGACCAGATTTTTCGCCCGGTTAAAAATATTGCCGCTTTCAAAATCGGCACCGCGTGCCATTTGCGCCTTCATAATTTTTTCACTTTCTTCCATCAGTGTGGGGATAAAACGCAGGGCGATAGTCATCATCATGGCAATTTCATGTGCCGGCACACCCAGGTGGGAAAGGGGCTTCATCAGGTATTCCAAGGCATCGGTCAGGGCAATGGGTGAAGTGGTCAGCGTCAGCAATGAAGTGGATACCACCAGGAAAATAATGCGCAGAACCATAAAAAAGCCTAAATAAATGCCATAAGAATCAATGGTGGCCGGCCCCAGCCGCAGGAGGATGCTACCGCCTTTGGTAAAGAAAATGTGAATCAGCAGGGTAAAAAGCATGATGTAGTAGACAGGCCTAAGGCCCCGGAAGAAATACGGGAGGGGAATCCTGGAAGAGAGCAGAAAGGAAGTAATGATTGCGGCCAGAAACAGATACCCCCAGTATGTGCCGACAAGAAAGATGGCCACAATTAAGAGCAGGAGGGCAATAAATTTGGCCCGCGGGTCAAGGCGGTGCAGCAGGGAATTACCGGGCAGATATTGTCCGATGGTAATGCTTCTGAACATACTCATGTATGCTGCACCCCCAGCATTTTCAGAATGGCCTCCCGGGCATCCTCCACCGTAAAAATATCGGTGGGCACATCTTTGCCGGCCGCCCGCAGTTTGTGCATTAAAAGAGACATCTGCGGCAGGCCCAGCCCCATTTCTTCCAGCTCCTGCCCGTCACGGAACACTTCCGCCGGTGTGCCGTACATTTTCTGCTGCCCGTCGGCCAGCACCAGGAGGTGCTTCGCCCGGCGGGCAACGTCTTCCATGCTGTGCGAAACCAAAACCACTGTCAGGCCTTCCTCCCGGTGCAGGCGGTCAATCTGATCCAGGATTTCCTGCTTGCCGCGCGGGTCCAGGCCGGCGGCAGGTTCATCCAGAATCAAAACTTCCGGTTCCATGGCCAAGACACCGGCCATTGCTATCCGGCGCATCTGCCCCCCGGAAAGGGTGAAGGGAGAGCGGTCCTCCAGTTCTTTCGGGTCCAGGCCCACCTGCAGCATGGCGTTTTCCACGCGGCGCCTGACTTCGTCCTCCGGCAGGCCCAGGTTTTTCGGCCCGAAAGCCACATCGTCAAAAACTGTTTCCGCAAACAATTGCTGTTCAGGAAACTGAAAAAGCAGCCCCACACGGCGCCTGATGTCCCTGTATGCAGCTTTGTCCACCGCTTTGCCGTCAATCAGGATCCGGCCTGAAGTGGGCTTGAGCAGCCCGTTTAAGTGCTGCACCAGGGTTGATTTGCCCGAACCGGTCTGCCCGATAACGGCCAGGTATTCCCCCTGCTCAATGGTCAGGTTAATATTTTTTAACGCCCTGGCCTCAAACGGTGTCCCCGGCATATAGGTATGGCTCACATTTTCCAGTCTTATCTGCATAACTCGCTCACCAGCTTTTCCACCGTCAGCACAGAGGGAGTCAGTTCCACCCCTGCCAGGCGCAGTTCCTGTACCAGCCTGGCTACCGGGGGAGTATCCAGTCCCAGGGCACGCAGTTCATTGCCGCGCGCAAAAACTTCCTCGGGCGTCCCGTTCATAACGAGACGTCCGTCCGCCAGCACCATTATCCGGTCTGCAGCAACTGCTTCTTCCATAAAGTGCGTAATCAGAATGACGGTAATTCCTTCTCTATTTAATTTCCTGACTGTTTCCATCACTTCCATCCGGCCGCGCGGGTCCAGCATGGCCGTCGGTTCATCCAGGATGAGACATTGGGGCCGCATGGCAATCACACCGGCAATGGCAACGCGCTGTTTTTGACCGCCGGAAAGTAAATGTGGCGCATGCGTTTTGTAGCCGGCCATCCCCACCAGTTCCAGCGCTTCGTCAACCCGGGTGCGGATTTCAGAGGAAGGAATGCCGAGGTTTTCCGGGCCGAAAGCCACATCCTCTTCCACTGTGGTGGCCACAATCTGGTTGTCGGGATTTTGAAAAACCATGCCGGCCAACTGGCGTATTTGCCAGTGGTTGGCTTCGTCACTGGTAAGCAGCCCGTTAACCCACAGTTCGCCGCAGGTGGGCAGCAGCAGGGCGTTCAGATGTTTTGCCAGGGTTGATTTGCCCGAGCCGTTGGGCCCGAGGATAACAACGAATTCCCCCTTGTTTACCGTAAAAGATACATCACGCAGTGCCCAGCATTCCCCTTTATCTGCATGCTGGTATTTGAAGCCAAGCCCCTTGGCACGGATAATTTCGATTGGACTCACCCCCGGTGCACAGGTTGTGCAAAGAGTCTGTATGCAAAGAAAATCGACAGGCAAGAGTCGATTTTCTTCCGGCACTATTTATCTCTAAACAAACTCGATGATTGCCATTGCAGCAGCATCGCCGCGGCGGGTCCCCAGTTTCAGAACACGGGTGTAGCCGCCCTGACGCTCTGCATAGCGCGGGGCTATTTCATCAAACAATTTTTTGACCGCGTTTTCATCGAGGAGATAGGCCAGTGCCTGGCGGCGTGCATGAAGATCATTCCGTTTGCCCAGGGTAATCATTTTTTCGGTAATACTGCGCAGCTGCTTCGCCTTGGCTTCAGTTGTCCTTACCCTGCCGGTAAGGATCATGGATGTGGCCAGGTTACGCAGCATGGCACGCCGGGCATCGCTGCGGCGTCCGAATTTCCGTAATACCATGGCATCTCCCTCCTTTATTCATTGCTGTCGCGCAGTTTAAGATTCAGCTCAGCCAGCTTGTTCGTAACTTCTTCCAGTGATTTCTTGCCCAGATTCCTTACTTTCATCATTTCCTCTTCCGTTTTCTGCACCAGCTCATAGACGGTATTAATACCGGCCCGCTTCAGGCAGTTGTAGGAGCGGACGGAAAGGTCCAGTTCCTCGATGGTCATCTCCATAATTTTCGCTTTATCGTCCTCTTCTTTTTCATCGAGAATTTCAACCTCGTCCACTTTTTCCGTCAGATTAATGAAGAG
The DNA here is from genome assembly GCA_012841735.1 of Bacillota bacterium. Classification (GTDB taxonomy): domain Bacteria; phylum Bacillota; class Dethiobacteria; order Dethiobacterales; family Dethiobacteraceae; genus DUUE01. The sequence goes on from DUUE01000428.1 coordinate 6,017, forward strand.
GCTTAAATGTTTCGCCAAAATTTTCGCTCCGAGACTGATGGCTTCATCCGGCTCAATACTCCCGTCTGTCCAGACTTCAATGGTCAGTTTGTCATAGTCGGTATGCTGGCCCACGCGAGTGTCTTCCACTGTGTAATTGACACGGCGAATGGGAGAAAAAAGTGAATCTATGGGGATAACGCCGATGGGCTGCCCCGGTTCCTTGTTGCGTTCTGCCGGTACGTAACCGCGTCCGTTGACAGCGGTCATTTCCATATAAAGGCTGCCATCCTCTTCCAGAGTGGCAATATGCAGCTCAGGGTTTAGTATTTCCACATCGGCGGGCACACGTATATCACCGGCAGTCACTTCTCCCTGACCGGAGGCGGAAATGGTCAGCACCTGCGGCTCATCTGTATGAATTTTCAGTGACAGCTGCTTCAGGTTCAGGACAATTTCCGTGGTATCTTCCAGCACACCGGGAATAGTGGAGAATTCGTGCAGCACATTCTCAATTTTTACCGCTGTAACGGCCGCACCCGGCAGTGAGGACAAAAGAACCCTGCGGAGAGAATTACCCAGTGTAATGCCGTAACCGCGCTCCAGCGGTTCGATGACAAACTTTCCATAAGCACTGGCAGTACCGTCGTCGACTCGCTCAATCTTAGGCTTTTCGATTTCAATCAAGGTTCATAACCCTCCTTCTCCATTCCATTAACAAACGCGAGGGTAGTTCGTTTCCAAGCAACAAATTAGCGGGAATAGAGCTCGACGATCAGGTGCTCGGAAATGGGAATATCTATTTCTTCCCTGTTGGGCAGGCGGATTACTTTTCCTGTCAGGTTTTCGCTGTCCACTTCCAGCCACTCCATGGTGCCCTGGTTGCGTGTCAGTTCAGCCAGTTCTTTAAAACGGCCTTTGTCACGGCTGGATTCACGTACCGCCACCACATCACCGGGACGGACCAGGTAACTGGGGATGGTCACTTTCCTGCCGTTGACCGTAAAATGGCCGTGCCTTACCAGTTGGCGGGCTTCCGGACGGGAAAGGGCAAACCCCATCCGGTAGACAATATTGTCCAGGCGGGACTCCAGGATTTGCAGGAGGTTCTCCCCTGTAATACCTTTGCGACGGTCCGCTTCACGGAAGTATTTGCGGAACTGGCTTTCCATGACGCCGTAGACGCGGCGTGCTTTTTGTTTTTCACGCAGTTGCAGGCCATATTCCGAGATTTTTCCTCTGCGGCGCTGGCCATGTTGACCGGGAGCATAACTCCGGCGATCAATTGCACATTTTTCTGTATAGCAGCGTTCGCCTTTCAGGTATAATTTTATCCCTTCACGGCGGCACTGCCTGCAAACGGCTCCAGTATATCTAGCCACTGGGTGCACCTCCTCTGGTTATACTCTGCGCCGTTTTGGCGGACGGCAACCATTGTGTGGAATTGGTGTTACGTCTTTAATCAGGTTGACTTCCAACCCGGCAGCCTGCAGCGAACGGATCGCCGCTTCCCGGCCCGAACCCGGACCTTTCACATAGACTTCCACTTCTTTCATCCCGTGCTCCATGGCGGCTTTGGCGGCGCTTTCCGCAGCCAGCTGGGCCGCATAGGGCGTGGATTTTCTTGAGCCTTTAAAACCGACGGCACCGGCACTGGCCCAGGAAATAGCATTCCCCTGGAGATCGGAAATGGTAATCAGCGTATTATTAAATGTGGACATAATATGGGCAACGCCGTGCTGAATATTCTTGCGTTCACGCCTTCTGGGGCGTGTTGATTTTTTACGAGCGGCCAAGACATTTTACCCCCTATCTTACTTTTTCCGCCTTACGCCGACTGTCCGTTTCGGGCCTTTCCGCGTCCGCGCATTGTTTTTGGTTGTCTGGCCGCGGACAGGCAGCCCTCTGCGGTGGCGAATGCCGCGGTAGCAGCCGATTTCCATCAGGCGTTTGATATTCATCGCCACTTCCCGGCGCAAGTCACCTTCAGTTTTTACGTTCTTGTCGATATATTCACGCAGCCTGTTGACTTCGTCTTCCGTCAGGTCACGTACACGGGTGTCTTTATTAACCGCAGTCTGCTTCAGAACTTCCTGGGCAGTTCTGCGACCAACACCATAAATATAGGTAAGCGCGATTTCTACACGTTTATCACGCGGCAGGTCAACTCCGGCAATCCTCGCCATAGGATGTGCACCTCCCTTTCTTTTCACAAACATAGATTAGAATTTCCAGACTTTTCCCTTTTTATACAATTAACCCTGTTTTTGTTTATGCTTGGGGTTCTCACAGATAACCATGACCCTGCCTTTGCGCTTAATGATTTTGCACTTTTCGCAAATGGGTTTCACAGATGGCCTGACTTTCATCCCAAAACCTCCTTCTGGCGTCTACTTGTAACGGTAGGTTATACGACCACGAGTTAAATCATAAGGGGATAATTCCACCAAAACTCTGTCCCCCGGGAGGATGCGAATGAAGTTCATTCTGATTTTTCCCGAGACATGGGCCAATACTTTATGGCCGTTTTTCAGCTCCACTCGGAACATTGCGTTTGGCAAGGGCTCTATGACAGTTCCTTCGACCTCAATGACGTCTTTCTTTTTAGACATCAGGTTTGTTTCCCTCCCTTTCTCCCCCAGTTGGTTCAACACCCACCATTTCACGGATCGCCCGTGCAATTTCTTCATCGCGCGCTTTGCGCTGCCGTATCCTTTCCGCCAAGGGGGCAGGCCCGTCATGGTGAAGCTGCAAGTGACGAAGATTTTTTTTCTTCGGGTTTTTCAGGGGGCGGTTTTCCCCGTTGGCCACCAGGACGGTACGTGGTCCTGCATAGCCAACGACCAGATAATACCCACCGGAATCACGGCCTGCCAGCGAGTGAACCAGGGCGCCAATTTTTGGCGGTTCTTTCATATAACAATCTCCCTTCACTTCGCAGGAACTTTGACGCAAAACCATGAGTGTTTACAGTGCGGTTAAGATCATTGGGGTTTCTTCAGTAATGGCAATGGTATGTTCGAAATGAGCCGACCATTTGCGGTCAAGGGTTACCACTGTCCAGTTGTCCTGCAGTGTTTCTACTTGCCAGGTCCCGGCGTTAACCATGGGTTCGATGGCCAATGTCATTCCGGCCTCAAGCCGCGGGCCACGGCCCGGTTTGCCAAAATTGGGGACCTGAGGCTCTTCGTGCATATTGTTGCCGATACCATGCCCGACATAATTACGGACTACGGCAAAACCGTGCTCTTCCACGTATGTCTGCACAGCGTGCGAGATGTCGGACAAATGATTGCCCGGGACTGCCTGGGCAATCCCCGCATAAAGCGATTGCCGCGTCACCTTTATCAGCCGCTGTGCTTCCGGGTCAATCTCACCTACCGGGAAAGTCATGGCTGCATCGCCGTAATAACCCTGATAGACGGCGCCGACATCAATGCTGATGATGTCTCCCGCCTGCAGTTTGCGCAGGCTGGGAATTCCATGGACCACTTCCTCATTGATTGATGTGCAGATGGAGGCGGGAAATCCGCGATACCCCAGAAAAGCAGGTTGGCACTTCGCTTTGCGAATAAGCCGTTCCGCGATTTTATCCAGCTCGGCAGTGGTAATGCCCGGACGGACAGCCTGCTCCAGAGCCTGCAAAACTTCTGCCACCACCCGTCCGGCAGTGCGCATCAGTTCCAACTCCCGCTTTGATTTGATGGTAATCATTACAGGCCTCCGGTTATTTCATAAAGCCCTGGTAGTTTCTCATCAGCATGTGACTTTCGATTTGTTTCAGCGTCTCCAGTACCACACCGACCACAATAATCAGTCCTGTACCGCCAAAAATAATGTCAATCCCGAAAATTGCCTGCAACAGAATGGGAGTCACAGAAATCACGGCCAGCGAAAGGGCACCGGACAAAGTCAGGCGGCCGGTTACACGCGACAGGTATTCTGCGGTAGGTCTGCCGGGCCGCAGTCCGGGAATAAAGCCTCCGTACTTTTTCATATCGCCGGCAATTTTATTGGGATCAAACTGAATGGCAGTATAGAAATAGGCGAAAAAGATGATCAGCAGGACATAAAGACCAGTATGCACCGGAGTTCCCGCGGCGAAGGCCCGGGCAATTTTTTGTGTAACCGGATGGTCGATATAACCCGCAACCGTCGCGGGAAGCATTAAAATCGTTGAGGCAAAAATCACCGGGATCACACCGGACTGGTTCACTTTTAACGGGATATGCGTCGACTGGCCGCCGTACATTTTGCGGCCGACGACCCGTTTGGCATATTGGACAGGAATGCGGCGCTGTCCTTCTTCGATGGCCACAATGCCTAGAATCAGGGCAAGAATGATCACAATGGAACCCAAAACGGTAAAAATATTCATCTCCCCGGCACGGGTCAGCTGATAGATCCTACCCACCCCGGGGCCGAAACCGGC
>DUUE01000331.1 GCA_012841735.1 Bacillota bacterium
AATGAGCTGGACGGTAAAGTGGATGCCTTTGGCCTTGGCGGCATGGACCTATATATTTACGCCGGAGAGAGGCGCTATACTCTGCGGGATGCCAAGGCGGTGGTAAAAGCGGCAAAAGAAACACCCATTGTTGACGGGTCAGGTCTGAAAAACACCCTGGAACGCAGGGTGATTGCTTACCTGGTTGAAAATACAGCACTGTTAAATAATAAACCGCATGTGTTAATAATGTCCGGGGCGGACCGTTTCGGTATGGCGCAGGCGCTGGATGCAGCCGGGTGCCGCATCACTTGCGGTGATTTGGTTTTTGCCGTCGGTGTCCCTGTGCCCCTGCGTTCGCTGCGTGCCCTGGATTGGGCTGCACGGCTCTTTGCCCCTCTTGTTTCCCAACTGCCCTTTACCATGCTTTACCCCACAGGAAAAAAACAGGAGGAAAATAAGCCCCGGGCGGAACATCTGTTCAGAGAAGCGGATATCATTGCAGGCGATTTCCATTTTATCCGCCGTTACATGCCGTCGTTGCTGGAAGGTAAAATTATTATTACCAATACGACAACTGCCGATGACCTGCAGTTGCTGCGGGAACGGGGGGTAAAAACGCTTATTACCACCACACCGGAACTGAACGGCCGCTCTTTTGGCACCAATGTAATGGAAGCTTTACTTGTGGCTTTGTCGGGTAAAGGTCGCGAACTGGAGGCGCCTGAATACGAAAAGCTCCTGGCAGAAGCGGACTTTACGCCACGGATTACTGATTTGCGCTAGGAGGCTTTTATGGGAGACTTTGCATTTATCATCCACCCGATCGAACTGGAAGATGTATTTCGCAAACTGAAATTTATGCGCACATGGCCTGCCGGCTTGGTGGAAACAATCGTTAAATACATGCCGCCGTTTAAGGTGTCAGATATTACCGGGGTGCGTTCCCCGCATGCGGAAACATCCGGCTACTTTGTTACTTGCCCGCTGACCTCCAGGCAGATGGTGACACTGCCGGAAAAACAGGTCATCGCAAAAATTATTAAAGCCGGAAAAGTGGCGGAAAACCTGGGCGCCAAAATTGTGGGTCTGGGGGCAATGACTGCCGTGGTGGGAGATGCGGGCGTTACTATTGCCAAAAACCTGAAAATCGCAGTGACCACAGGAAACAGCTATACGGTGGCCACTGCGCTGCAGGGCACAAAAAAAGCGGCCGACCTGATGGGCATTGATTTAAGCGAGGCAGAAGTGCTGGTGATAGGAGCAACCGGTTCCATAGGCAGTGTCTGTGCCCGGATATTGGCAAGGGATGTGCGTTTTCTGACGCTGCTTGCCCGGCAAAGGCATAAACTGGAGCATTTGGCCGACCGCATCCGCCGTGAAAGCGGCCTGGCCGCCAAAATTTCAACAGATGTGAAGAAATCCGTGCAAAAGGCTGACATTATCATCACGGTTACAGGATCTGCTGATACAGTTATTGATGTGGCGGACCTTAAACCGGGGGCGGTGGTCTGTGATGTGGCCCGCCCGCGTGACGTTTCCAAAAAAGCCGCCGCAGCACGCAATGATGTTCTGGTGATTGAAGGCGGTGTGGTAGATGTGCCGGGAGAAGTGGATTTCGGTTTTAATTTCGGCTTCCCGCCCCGGACATCTTATGCCTGTATGGCGGAAACAATGCTTCTAGCCCTGGAAAAGCGTTTTGAACCGTTTACACTGGGGCGCGACCTGTCTCTTGAACAGGTTGACGAGATTGCCCGCCTGGCTGAAAAACATAATTTCAGGCTTTCCGGCTTCCGCAGTTTTGAGCGGGCCTTAACTGCTGAGGAAATAGCTGCTGTGCGGCGTAATGCAAGCAAAAATTTTCAATGAATTTTCAGGATCAGGCCTGGCGGCCTGATCCTTCTTAATTATTACAGCAGGTATGTATTATGAAACGTATTGTAGGATAAAATTCGCATCAAGATAAACATAAACAAGTGCTCTGTATCTCTGACAGCGGAGCAGCGCCAAAGCGGGCAGGCGCCGGCAGCTTGTATAGGGGGATGGCAATTGAACCTAAAACAAATTGTTTTTATGAATGTTATGATTTCAATTGTATTCAGTGCGACTATGGGCTTTTTTATGTTGTTGATCAATGTGGGACTTGTGCCGGGTTTTTTTGTCATGTGGTTGAAATCGGTTGGAACCGGCCTGGTTATCGGGATGCCGTTATCTTTTATTTTTGTGCCACCGATACAACGCTTGTCGATGCGCTTATTTGCCGGAAAAAAACAGACTGGTGAGAAAAGCAGGGAGTAAAGAAATGTGGTGCGTCGGATTGTCATCTGTTCCTGGCAGTGACGGCAGGGAAAGAGCAACAAAGGACGAAGAAAACCCCTGGAAAAAGCTGATATTAGCCCGCTGACGGGTTAGTGTAAAATTACTATAGGTTTTTGGAGGAAAAATCCTTGAAAAAAGAGAATGAGGAACCTCACATTCACCACGAATGAATACCCCCAAGAAGGAGGCAGAGGTTCCTCATGGATGTAATTCGTTTAGTGGAAGCAAAATTCCTTTCGGTAGCGGAAAAGATTTTAGAAGTTTTAGCAGATGGCGTTGACTTTGTAAGCTTTGAAGATCAGCTGAAAAAAGAGCTGGATAACCTGGGTTGTGATTTGCTGAAAGTTG
>DUUE01000210.1 GCA_012841735.1 Bacillota bacterium
ACGGCGCCTTTACAGCCGCAGTCCACATCTAGAGACAAATAAGCTTAAAGTAAAACAGGCAGAAGCCTTTGCATCAGCAAAGCTGCTGCCTGTTTTACTTTAAGCTTATTTGTCTCTAGATGTGGACTGCGGCTGTAAAGGCGCCGTTGACTGCGGTTGAGATGTTGCCTACTTCCAGGGCATCGCCGACGATGTGGACTTCTGTTTCGGGAGCGCTGTGGCGGAGGGAGTCAATCACATCGTAGAGCGGTACCATACCGACGGACAAGAGGACGGTGTCGCAGGGATACTCAACCAGTTCGCCTGTTTTCAGGTTGCGGCAGATAACTTTGTCGTCGCGGACTTCTTCCAGGCGAGTCTCCAGGTGGAGCGGGATCTTGTACTCTTCGAGCTTTGCCATCAGGTCGCCGACGGCATTGCGAACGCTCTTGCGCAGGTTCATAAAGTGAGTTCCGGCATCCTGCAGTTCAATCAGAGTGACATCCTTGCCGGCCATGCCGAATTCGATGGCCGCTTCAGCGCCGATACTGCCGGCACCGATAATGACAATTTTGTCACCGACGGGCACTTTGCCCAGTTCGGCATCGGGAGCCCAGTGGACGTGCGGTTTGTCAATACCGGGGACGTCGGGGATGACGGGCTTGGCGCCAACGGCAATGATAATGGCATCATAAGCGCCTTTGTCCAGGATTTCCTTGGTGACTTCCGTGTTTAGATAAATCTTGGCGGGTGCTTTTTGAGCCTGGCGGATGAGCCACTTCAGGTAGTCCTGTAAATCGATCTTAAAGGGAGGTGCCGCCGCACCGATCAGATTGCCGCCGAGTTGTCCGGTTTTCTCAAAAAGGGTTACGTCATGGCCGCGTTCACAGAGCGCCAGCATGGCCTGGATGCCGGCGGGACCGCCGCCGACCACGGCGACTCTTTTCTTGACGGGAGCTTTGGGTACCCGGCCGTCTTTAAACTCAAAGACCATATGCAGGTAGGGGTTGACGGCGCAGTTGAGGGGCCGTGGCGGGAACAGGCGGCCGGCACAGGCGTCGCAGCGCAGGCAGGGCCGGCGGTCCTCCGGACGGTTGTGAGCGTATTTTCTGGGCATCTCAGGGTCTGCCATGAGGGCGCGGCACATGGCTACAAAGTCCGCCCAGCCGTTGCCAATAATTTCTTCCGCCATATCGAGGTCGACAATGGAACCGACGGCTGATACCAGCAGGTCGGGGTATTTCTCTTTGACTTTACGGGCGTAATGGACGTTAAAGCCTCTGTCCATCATGTAGTTTTGACACCAGTTGCGGTAATATTTAAAGTCAAAGTCGCTGTGCAGGCCGGCGGAGACATTAAGGATATCGATATGTTCTTTCAGGAGGCCGATAAGCTCCAGGGTTTCTTCAAAGTGCATGCCTTCCGGCGCAATTTCGTCGGCGGAAATGCGGAAATCAATGATAAAGTCAGGGCCGCACTTTTCGCGGATGGCCTGGCAGACTTCAATGGCGAAACGTGCCCTGTTTTCCAGTGACCCGCCGTATTCGTCAGTACGTTTGTTGTAAAGAGGGCTGGTGAACTGGGAAATCAGGTTGCCGTGGCCTCCGTGAACGAGACAGATTTTCATGCCCGCTTCTTTCATGCGGAATGCCGCCATGGCGAATTTCTCCACCGTTTCGGCAATTTTTTCGTGCGTCATTTCGATGGCGGGGATAGGATCGCGCCCAAGTTTTTTGGCGCGTGAAATTTCACTGGCGGTGATAATGGGTGATGCACTGTAGGGAGGGTGGCCTACGGCTTCAAAGGGTGTGTCCTTGCCGTTGTGGTTGATTTCCAGGGAGGCAAGGCAGCCGTACTGGGCGGCCATTTCCGCATACCAGGAAAGGGGCAGGATGCATTTGTCCTCGCGCAAATCGAGCTGGCAGATTTCGTCAAAACATTCGCTGCGGTCAATAGAGGCATTGCCGATGTATGTAATAGCGGCGCCCCCGCGTGCAAACGGACGCATCCAGTCCACGAAGTCACGTGTTACGTAACCGTCCTGGCTGGCCACATTGGGAGATATCGGTGCCATAATGATACGGTTTTTAATGTCGATTCCCCTGATTCTGATAGGTGAAAAAACATTTTTATACCGTGAACCCATATCGCTACTTCCTTCCTTTCTTATATAATTTAATCTATCGTAATTTTAACATTTTTCTGACCATAAAGGCAATGCCATTTCCGTAATTACGCAAGGGGCGGCTGCGTGTAAAAAAGAAGGGTAAAAAAGAAATAAAAAGATGCTTGACAAAAGCTTTTCTTTTTGCTTAAATATTCGGTAATATTATAAACGCAGTGACAGGGAAACAGTAGGCATGGTCTGTGATTGCAGAGAGCCGGTGGAGGCTGCGAACCGGTATCAGGGCCATGGTGAAATTACCCCCTTGAGCGGCGGACCGAAATTACAGTAGGCTCCGACGGAGACCCACCGTTACATGAGGGTTAAGGCATAACCCGGCAAAGGGCGTGCCGAAAAGAGCGGACTTTGCAAAGTCAATGTGGGTGGTACCGCGGAAATAATTCCGTCCCGTAATGGGGCGGTTTTTGTTTTTCGCGGGAGAGTGCAGGACGGTATGACGGCAGGTAGAACGGCAGGCAGAACGGTAATACTACAGGTAGCAAGGAGGAACGGTAAGATGGTTATTGTGTTGCAGACAGGTGTTACGGAGGAACAGATTGAGCAGGTGTCGGAACGCTTAAAACAGGCGGGGCTCGGTGTGCATCTCTCGCGGGGCCAGTACCGGACAATTATCGGTGCCATCGGCGATGAAAAGAAAGTGCGGGAGATGGGTTTGGAGGCGCTGTCCTGTGTGGAAAAGGTGCTGCCCATTACCAAGCCATTCAAGCTGGTGAGCAGGGAATTCAAAGAGGAAGATTCCGTTTTTTCTGTGGGAGGCTGCACCATTGGCGGCAGTCAGCTGGTGGTAATGGCGGGCCCGTGTGCCGTGGAAAGCGAAGAACAGCTGCTGGAGGCGGCTTACGGAGTCAGGGCTGCCGGTGCACAGATTTTGCGGGGCGGTGCCTTTAAGCCCCGCACTTCACCCTATTCTTTCCAGGGGCTGGAGGAGGAAGGGTTGAAGCTTCTGGCCAGGGTGCGGGAAAAAACCGGCCTGCCCATCGTGACGGAAGTGATGGACCAGCACACAGTGGGTCTGGTGGCGGAGTATGCGGATATTCTGCAGGTGGGGGCGCGCAATATGCAGAACTTCTACCTTCTGCGGGAGCTGGGCAGGCTGGATAAACCGGTTCTGCTGAAAAGGGGCATGTCCGCCACTGTGGAGGAATGGCTGATGGCGGCGGAATATATTGTCTCCGGGGGCAATCATAGGGTAATTCTCTGCGAACGTGGCATCCGTACTTTTGAAACATCCACGCGCAATACCCTGGACTTGAGCGCCGTACCTGTGCTAAAGCACCTGACATACCTGCCGGTGATTGTGGATCCCAGCCACGGTACGGGCAGCTGGCGCTGGGTGCCCGCCATGAGCCGGGCGGCGGTGGCCGCCGGGGCGGACGGGTTGATGGTGGAAGTGCATCCGCATCCGGAAAAGGCGTTATGTGACGGCGCCCAGTCCCTGACGGTGGAAAAATTTGCCGAGCTGTGCCGGCAGCTGGATGCCGTGGCCGGTGTGTGCGGCAAATCGCTGCCGCAGGTGACGGCATGACGGCACTTTTCCGGCGGGTAGCCCTTCTGGGGGTGGGAATGGTGGGCGGTTCCCTGGGCCGGGCGCTGCTGGTGCGCGGCCTGGCCGGGGAAGTGACCGGCTATGACCAAAGTCCTGAGGTGCCGCACCGGGCGCTGGCGCTGGGGGCGGTGACGAACACGGCGGAGACAGTGGCCGCCGCCGTGGACGGCTGTGACCTCGTGGTACTGGCGGCACCGGTGCTGGCGGCGCAGGAATTGTTGGCGCAAGCGGCGCCTTGTCTTGCACCGGGCTGTATTGTCACGGATGTCTGCAGCACCAAGGCGGAGATTATGGAGCGGGCGGCAAAGGTTTTGCCACCTGCCGTCTCCTTTGTGGGGGGGCACCCCATGGCCGGCTCGGAAAAGCAGGGTGTGGAGGCGCTGGCGGAAAACCTGTTTGAAAACGCAGTTTATGTGCTGTGCGGCGGGGAGGAAACGGCGCGGGCAAAAGTGACGGCGCTTGTGCGGGGGCTGGGTGCGCTGCCTGTGGAAATGTCGCCGCAGCGTCATGACTATGTGGTGGCGGCCGTTTCCCACCTGCCCCATCTGGCGGCTGTGGCGCTGACCAAGACGGTGGCCGGCTTACAGCAGGCGGATGAGCTCCTGCCGCTGGCGGCCGGCGGCTTCCGGGATACTACGCGTGTCGCCATGGGCAGCCCGCAGATGTGGCTGGAGATCTGCCTTTCCAACAGCAAGCAGCTGCTG
>DUUE01000127.1 GCA_012841735.1 Bacillota bacterium
CATCCTGACAGTGGTCTGGGGACTTTCCAATTTAAACGGCAACCCGTACGCCAAATACTCTTTACTTGTTGGTGTGCTGCTGCTGCTTGTTTTCGGCAGGCACCAGTTCAGGGCCAAAGCGCCGCTATTGGACCTGCGCACCATGAAGAAAAACAAAGTTCTTGTCTTCTCATCCCTGGCAGCTTTTATTAATTACAGTTCCACTTTTGCCATCAGTTATATGCTGAGTCTTTTCCTGCAGTCTGTGCAGGGGATTAACCCGCAGACGGCAGGATTGATCCTGCTGACCCAGCCGGCTTTCCAAGCACTCTTTTCACCGGTGGCCGGCATCCTTTCCGACCGGATCGATCCTCAATATGTCTCATCTGCCGGGATGGGACTGATAGCCGTCTGTCTTTTCTGCCTGGGCTTGATTCATGCGGCCACCCCGGTGTACCTGATTGTCCTCCTGCTGGCGGTGATCGGTACCAGCTTTGCCTTGTTCAGCTCGCCAAATGTGAACTCAATTATGAGTTCCGTCAGCAGAAACCTCTACGGGGTCGCTTCCGGTATTCTTGCCACCGCCCGGACGGTGGGGCAGTCATTCAGCATGGCCGTCACTACATTTATCACCACTGTTTATCTGGGCAGCAGCATGATTACGGCGGAAACAGCAGGCCTCTTTGTCCGCAGCTTCCGGACTACTTTTACGCTCTTCTCCATTCTCTGCCTGCTGGGGGTTTTTGCCTCCCTGGCCAGGGGAAAACGGGGAACGGCACCGGAACAGACTGATGCGACATCACATTAAACCGGCTTGCCGGCTGCAGGCAAACCTGGGGATGAACCGGAGGCGGAAGAATCATGATTATTAAAGTGCTGGCGGAAAACAATACTGTTTCTGCCGCGTACAAGGGAGAACACGGTTTAAGCCTGTATCTTGAAACGGGCAAGTATAAACTCCTTTTTGATTTGGGCGCCAGCGAACTTTGTTTTGATAATGCCCGGACTATGCAGGTGGATCTGGCTGCAGTGGATATGGTTTTTATCTCCCACGGGCATCATGACCATGGCGGCGGGCTGGCACGTTTCCTGCAAATTAATAAGAAAGCGCCTGTTTATATCAGGCCGCCGGCCTTTGCCGGCCATTATTCGCAAAAACCTGACGGCACACAGCCTTATATCGGCCTGGAGCAAAACTTGCTGCCCAATGAGCGTTTCGTGTTTACGGAAGAATATGTACGCGTTACTGAGGAGCTGGAACTGTTTTCCGGTGTGGGCGGTAGTAAGCTGGAATCACTTGGCAACCGCAATTTGCTGATGGAAACGGAACATGGCCTTGTCCCGGACAATTTTCTGCATGAACAAAACTTGCTGATTACTGAAGGCAACAAAAAAGTACTGCTTGCCGGCTGTGCCCACAGGGGAATAGTCAACATTCTGGAGCACGTATCTGCGAAAGGGTATGGGCCCGTCACCCATGTCATCGGCGGCTTCCACCTTTACAGTCCTCCCACAGAAGAGTATGAGAGCAGGGAATTAATCAGCGGGATCGGTGACTATTTGCAGCAGCTTGGCCTGCAGTATTATACCTGCCATTGTACCGGAACCGAAGCTTACAAGCAGCTGAAGGAACAACTGGGTGAGCGGATGCACTACCTGGCAACAGGTGCCGTCCTCATACTCTGACCGGCAACTGTGACTTTTCTTCAATGTCATAATTGGTTAAGGGAGTGGGGTCTGCCATTTGCTACAATAACTATGTGAATGTAGCCGGCGGCATGGCTGCCGTGCCGAAAATCAGTGAAGGAAAGGGGTTTGAGAGCAGTGCTTTGGAAGTGTTCAGTTTGCGGTTTTACGAATGAAGGGAAAGAAGCTCCCGAAAAATGCCCTAAATGCGGAGCACCAAAAGAAAAATTCTCCCAGCTCTCCGGGGAGGAAGCACAAAAAGTATATGTCTCTGACCGGACCAATGATATTCATATGGAGATCATTACCCTGGCCATGAGGATTGAAGCCCTGGCCAGGGAAGGCATTGAACTGGACCTGGACCCGCCCTGTGTCCAGTTGTTCAACAAGGCAAAAGATGAGGCCTGGATTATTAAACAAAGAAGTAAAGCGGAAATTGCAGGCCACTTAAGCAAAGGAAAATGGTAGGAAGAAAGCAGCCCGCCTGCGGCAGAATGTCGCGGACGGGCTGTTTTCCCTTGTCATAACAATTATTGTTATGATAAGTTAGTGTAAGAATGATGAAGATGACGAGGGGAGGAGGACAATCTTGGTCACAGTAACACTCGGCAAAACAGGAATCACAACCGCAAAAAACGGTTTTGGCGCCCTGCCCATCCAGCGCATCAGCAAAAAAGAAGCGCAAGCCCTGCTTTTGTATGCTTACAATCACGGCATCACTTTTTTCGACACGGCCAGGTTTTACACGGACAGTGAAGAAAAAATCGGTTCTGCCTTAGGCAGTGTGCGGGATAAAATTTATTTAGCCTCGAAAACCATGGCTGCCAACGTGGAGGAATTCTGGCGGCAGCTTGAGACATCCCTGAAATGTTTACGGACTGATTATCTTGACCTGTACCAGTTTCACAACCCTTCATTCTGTCCCGGGCCGGGGGACGGCTCGGGTTTGTATGAGGCCATGCTGGAAGCGAAAGCGAAAGGCATGATCCGCCATATCGGCATCACCAACCACAGGCTCCCCCTGGCAATTGAAGCGGCGGAATCCGGCCTCTATGATACAATCCAGTACCCGTTCAGCTATTTGTCTACGGAAGAAGAAATTGCTTTCGTCAGGATGTGCGGTGAGAAGCAAATTGGCGTTATTGCCATGAAGGCGCTCTCCGGCGGTCTCATTACAAACGCGGCTGCAGCTTACGCTTTTCTGGCCCAGTTTTCCCATGTACTGCCGATCTGGGGTATTCAGCGGCAAAGCGAGCTGGATGAATTTCTTTCCTTTAACCTAAATCCGCCCGTCCTTGATGCAAAACTGCAGGCAGTCATCGACCGGGACAGGGAGGAATTAAGTGAAGATTTTTGCCGCGGCTGTGGTTACTGCCTCCCGTGCCCGGCAGAAATTGAAATACCCACCTGTGCCCGGATGTCCCTGATGATCCGCCGGGCGCCCACCTCTGTCTTTCTCAACAGCCACTGGCAGGCGGAAATGAAAAAAATCGAAAACTGCCAACAATGCGGCCAATGCAGAGAACGCTGCCCCTATGGTCTTGATACTCCCAGGCTGCTGGCACAGAACTGGGCTGATTATCAACAGCACATCTAGCCGCTGTCTGGTAAAAAATATCCGGGTCGCTTTCGGCAGATTCAATTCAATTCCGGGTAATAATAAGTGACTATTCTACCTTTAAGTAAGTGCAGAAGCAGCAAATATATTGCGGCAGTTCGGATTTGCCGGATGCTCCTGCAATATATGCGAATTTTCAGGGAAGGTGATTTGCAATGCGGGAATTGTTTCGTCAGCTTGGCCAAAACCTGAAAAATAACAAAGACGCCGTTTTGGTAACTGTTGTTGCCAGTTCAGGTTCCACGCCGCGTGGTGCCGGTGCCAGGATGCTGGTGACAGAAGCCGGCAGGTTATACGGGACCATTGGCGGCGGTGCCGTGGAATATAAAAGCGAGAAAATGGCCCGGGAAGTGCTAAAGCAAAAAAGTTCCCATACTGAACATTTTCGCCTCTACCGTAATGAGGTAGAGGATTTGGGTATGATCTGCGGCGGCAGTGTGGATGTTTATTTTCACTACATACCGGCCGGAGACCAGGCAGTCATCTCGCTGGCTGAAACTGTTGAACAGTTATTCCGGGACGGCGAACAGTCATGGTTAATCAGTGAAATCACCGAAGGGGCCGGTGGAGCCCTGGGTGTTTTCGGCAGGCAGCGTGGTACAGTGGGGATGGAATTGCCGCAGGAAGTAATAAGCAGCCTGGACAACCATCCCCGGGTGCTCACTGTAGGTGGAAAGCAATATTACTACGAACAGTTGATACAGCCGGGTCGGGTTTATATCTGCGGCGGCGGCCATGTGGCGCAGGAGCTGGTCCCGGTACTGGCCAGGGTCAATTTCCGCTGTGTTGTTTTGGAGGATCGTCCTGATTTTGCCAGGCCCGAATTGTTTCCCGGAGTGGAAGAAACACGGCTTGTTGATTTTGCCCGCCTGAACGATTATGTAACTATCACCGAAGATGATTATGTCTGCATTATGACGCGCGGACATGCCAATGACCGTCTGGCACAGGCGCAAGTCTTAAAAACACCCGCCGGCTACATTGGTGTGATTGGCAGTGCGAAAAAGACAGCCGGTGTTTTTGCGGCGCTGAAAGAAGAAGGTTTTACAGACGAAGATTTTAAGCGTATTACTACTCCCATAGGTTTGGACATATTGGCGGAAACGCCTGCCGAAATTGCCGTCAGCATCGCCGCCCAGCTGATAAGGGTGCGGGCACAGTTAGTGGCAGGGAAAAGATAATCACCATGTCAGCAGCAGTAAACTCTGCCTGCCTGTTTCTATCCTGTTTCCGCTGCCTGTTCTGTTCCTTACAATTGGCACGGATACCTGACAATTCACTTTAAGTTTTCTCCAGTGCTCTCAGAGCACTTTTTTTTGCTTAATAGTTGACATATGCCCAAAACGGTGCTATGATAATATTGAGCATATGCCAATAATCCTTATAACTGAATTCAGTTACAGCTAAAAGATAAAGAAGGGGGCTATGACAGATGCCAGGAAGAGACGGAACCGGACCCATGGGCATGGGCCCGCTGACGGGGCGCGGAGCAGGTTGCTGCACCGGTTTTGCAGCACATAAGTATGGGCACCCGTTCGCCTTCACACGCAGGTTCGGTTTAGGTTTCAGGTGCGGACACGGCCGCCACAGAGGTTTTTTGGGCTTTGGTTGGCCCGGCTGGGCATATTGCGGCTATCCTGCACCGGACGAAGGTGAAATCTTACAAGCTGAGAAAGAATTCCTGCAGGGCCAGATTACATTTCTGGAGGACCGGCTGGTGCAGCTTAAAGAACGCCTGGCCGCAATTAAGGAAAAAGAGAAAGAAGAGTAATTACATCTCGGTTAACGCAAGGCAGGAGGCACTCCTGCCATTTTTTCAGTTTCCGGCAGTATCTATACTGCCTGCATAAAGAGGTGATCTTTAATGCTTGAGCAGGCCTGCCGTCTTTTACAGTCTTACGACCTGCGTGTTACTCCGCAACGGAGAGCCATACTGGAGATTTTGGCCGGCAGCAGGGGAGAGCATCCCGACAGTGATGAGATTTACCGGCGCCTTGCGGCAAAAAAGACAGGGAGAAAAATCGGGCGTGCCACTGTTTACCGCACGCTGGAATTGTTTGAAAGACTGGGGATTGTCCAGCGGCTCGCCCTTGAACATCCCCCCGCCCGCTATGAACTTATCCTGCCTGACCGGTTTATACATCATCATTTAATTTGCTTAAAATGCGGCAAGCTGCTCGAACTGGATGACCTGGCAGCGAGAGAATTTAAAAATACAGTTTTAGACAAGAAAGGTTTCGCAGTAGCAGACAAAGCCATGAAAATCTATGGTTACTGCCGAAACTGCCGCAAAACTTCCCTGCCTGAAGAATGTGCGTTAGTGTAAAGTTACTATAGGTTTTTGGAGGAAAAATCCTTGAAAAAAGAGAATGAGGAACCTCACATTCACCACGAATGAATACCCCCAAGAAGGAGGCAGAGGTTCCTCATGGATGTAATTCGTTTAGTAGAAGCAAAAGTC
>DUUE01000221.1 GCA_012841735.1 Bacillota bacterium
CATGGCCACAAGGAGGATATCCGTGCGGAAGATTCGAGAAATCCTAAAGCTGAAATGGCAAGATGGACTGAGTAACCGGCAGATAGCTACAAGCTGCAATGTTTCACCTAGTACTGTAAGCGACCTAGTTCAAAGGGCTGCTCATGCAGGCCTATCGTGGCCATCGGTGCAAGAAATGACTGACAGAGCCTTAGAAGCGATGCTCTATGTTGACGTTAGTATTCGAAAACCTCCCCAAGCGATGCCGGATTGGCAGAAGGTCCATAAGGAGCTGTCCCGGCCTGGAGTAACACTTAAGCTCTTGTGGTGGGAATACAAAGAAATCCAGTCTGACGGGTTCCAGTACACACAGTTCTGTTATCACTATCGCCAGTGGGCCAAGCACCTCGATGTTGTCATGCGTCAGCATCATAAAGCCGGGGAAAAGGTTTTCGTTGACTGGGCTGGACAAACCGTCCCTATCCACAATCCCGTCACCGGTGACACTAGCGACGCCTACCTGTTTGTGGCCACCCTTGGGGCTACCAACTATGCCTTTGTACGACTGTATCCGTCAATGGACTTGAGAAACTGGATCCAAGCCCACTGCGTTGCATTTGAGTTCTTTGGTGGGATACCTGCGATCGTAGTGCCAGACAACCTTAAGACCGGCGTTACCAAGCCCAATTACTACGATCCGGACATTAACCCTACTTATGCGGACATGGCTCGGCATTATGGTGTGGTCGTTCTCCCAGCAAGGATCCGCAAGCCAAATGACAAAGCCAAGGTTGAGAGTGCGGTTCTCCATGTGGAACGGAAAATCCTAGCAGCTCTTAGAGACCACACTTTCTTCAGCATAGAAGAGGCAAACGAAGCCATAGCAGAAAAGCTGGAAGGGATGAACAATGAACCGTTTCAGAAGCTCGAAGGTTCAAGGACTTCGTGGTTCTTGGAACTGGAAAAGCCAGCTCTAAAACCACTACCTCCTAAGCGCTATGAGTTCCGTCAGTGGAAAAAAGCAACGGTTCACATGGACTACCATGTAGAGTTTGAAAAACACCTGTACAGCGTTCCTTTCAAGCTTGTGGGTAAATCTGTTGAGATTTTGGCGACCCAAACCATGGTTGAGGTCTTCTATCAAGGTATGCTGGTGGCTACGCATAAACGGCTTGGTAAATGGGAGCGTTACTCGACCAAGACAGAACACATGCCAGCTTCCCACCAGAAGTACGCTTCTCGCAGTCCAGAAACCATGGAAGCTTGGGCTGGTAAGATAGGTGATCATGTTCAAGAGTGGGCTCATCACCTTTTTGAGCGATGCCAGCACCCAGAACAGGGCTATCGCTCCGTCTTAGGTGTTATTCAGTTGTCAAGCAAATACACTGCCGAACGAGTAGACAATGCGTGTAAGAGGGCAATTTCATATGGTGCGTACTCATACCGGAGCGTCAAGTCCATCCTTGAGAAAGGCTTGGACAACCTATCACTTGATCACCCCGTGCAAGCAGCCTTGCCTGATCATGAAAATGTCAGAGGGGCTAAGTACTATGCTGCAGGAGGGGGTGAATCAGAATGGGCATTCAACAAACGCTAGAACGCCTGCGTCAGATGCGTTTACCCGGAATGGTCCAAGCATATCTACGAGATTCCCAGACTGAAGGAATAACCGAGCTGTCATTCGAAGAGCGCTTAAGCCTTATCGTGGATCATGAATGGACACTTCGGGAATCCAACAGAATTGCGAGGCTATGCAAGAAAGCACGCTTTCGAGTTGCCGCCATGCCTGAAGACATCGACTATCAGCACCCTCGGGGCCTCAAGCGAAGTCAGTTTCAGGAACTCCTGAGATGCGATTGGATCAGACAGGGACACAATGTGCTCATCGTTGGACCGACGGGCGTTGGTAAGACATTTCTTGCCTGTGCCCTTGGCAATGCCGCTTGCCGGCAGGGTATATCCGTAAGATATTATCGTGTTCCAACGCTACTACGCGAAGCCGCTATTGCTCAA
>DUUE01000356.1 GCA_012841735.1 Bacillota bacterium
GATGGTAACAAAGTATGCGCCTACCAGCCCGGGTGCCGTGCCGGGCAGGGACTATTCCGGCGATCCCAACCTTACTGCCAGCGGGGAAAAATTGATTCCGGGAAAAACGGCGGCCGCCGGCGAAAATATACCTTTCGGCACAGAAATCTATGTGGAGGGACAGGGCTGGTATACTGTGCAGGACCGCGGCGGCAATATCGGCCCCAATGATATTGACCTTGCCTGCAGTTCGCAGGAAGAAGCCATTGCCTTCGGGCAAAAAAAACTGCTTGTCGTTTTTAAGCCACCGGACGACTGACAAGTGCCGTAGACAGTAAAACTGCCCCCTTGCGGGGGCAGTTTTCCGTTTTGCTATTTGGCAACCTGGGCGTGTCTGGCATCCACTTCGGCCTGAATCTGGTTCAGTCTGTCCCTGGTCAGGCGGTAGGCTACAAGCAGGATGATGCCGCCGAGACCGGCAATAACGCCCGGGATCATCAGGTTGATGTTCATAATGGCACTTTTTACTGCTGCTGTGGCCTGGGCAGGGTCAATATTGGCATCATAATTGGCTGCGCCCAGAACCAGCGGGATCAGCAGGCTTCTAAAAAAGACGGCGCATTTCAGCGGCAGGGTCATCATGCCCATGACAAAGGGAGCGGCATTTTCCCCTGTTTTCCATTCACCGTAAATGGCGGCATCAGAATACATGGCAACATAGGTGGAAGCCGTTACCCCCAGGAAGAGACGTCCGGCTACGGCAAAGACCATAAATAATACTACCGATGTCAGCCCCAGATATGTGCCGATTACCATGAAGACAGCGCAGATGATGGAGAAAACAATGGAGGCATTGCGCGTAGACAGCGCTTTTGACAGGTGCGCGGCAAAATATGAACCTACCAAAGCGGCAATGCCGCCCAGCAGCAGATAGTTCTTAACACCGCCCGGATTAAGCGCAATATACTTGAAGTAGTATGATGCAGCGGACAGGACGGTAAAGTAGGCAACATACCGGCAGAAATCCGCCAGGACGAGGAACATGAGCGGCGGGTTTTGGAACAGGTTGCGCAGCATACCTTTCACTGATACCGGTTCGGCAGCTGCTTCTGCATCTTCGCCAGTGGGCTCATAGCCGTCAGTAATCTTAAAGACAGTCCAGTAACCGATTAACATCAGCATGGCCATGGTGCCGGCCACCAGGGTATAAC
The DNA here is from genome assembly GCA_012841735.1 of Bacillota bacterium. Classification (GTDB taxonomy): domain Bacteria; phylum Bacillota; class Dethiobacteria; order Dethiobacterales; family Dethiobacteraceae; genus DUUE01. The sequence goes on from DUUE01000356.1 coordinate 1,191, forward strand.
CAAGAACCTCGTTGCCCGTGACGCGCGCGTACCAGATGGCAAGCGGGGGTCCTACATAGGAGAAGCAAATACCGGCCACAGCTGTCCAGAAGCCGCGGCGGGAAGCCAAAAGGGCCCTTTCATCGGCATTATTGGCCAGGACAGCAATGAGGGAAACATTGCCGACCCAGGCAATATTCCAGATAATATGACTGAGAATAAAGCCGATACAGACAATGATGGCTGCCATGGTTTCCGACGGGCCAAACTTGGTGTAGTTGATCATATAGAAAATAACGACAGCCGGCGGGGCAATGAGCATCCAGGAGCGGTTGCGCCCCCATTTCAGCGGTTTAATTCCGGAAATAATGGCTCCGTAGAAAGGCGACAGGACTAAGTCAACAATACTGGTGACAGAACCAATAATGGCGACAGTAGGAATGGAGAATTTGGCAACGTCAGTGAGGAAAATCATGAAAAATACCAGTTCTACGTTTGACATCATGGAAAAACCTAAGTCCCCGACGCCATAGAATGTCTTGATCGCAAAACTTAACGGTTTCTTTGCAACCACAGTCTTATTATTCAGATCTTCACCAATGCAGCCGATAAGTCCTAATCCTGATAAACACCTCCTCGCCACAAGCATCAAAGCTGCTGGAAGGTAAAAACTGTGTGTCTTGGTACGAACATTAATTATTATTATACGTTGTATAATAATATGTTAGTAGATGTCTGATATGCTTGTCAATAGGCAATTTTCCCACTTTTCAGTTAAGATTCTGCCTGATTGCGGCAGTTTTTGCGTTTTTTCCGCCTCTTCCGGGCGGTTATACTTTGCCAAAGCGGGCTCCCGCCAGGATCCGGCGGTCAATTTGTTCCGCCGTGTTCCTGTCTTTGGCCATGAGATAGAGGACAATGGTAGCCTCATATTCGGGGAAATAGCGACAATATACCCGGCCAAAAAACTCCTGCGGCAGGTAATCTTCACCGTCTTTTGCAGGCGCCCGGGGCAGTCCGTATTGCAGGTAGCCGGGCTGCCTGCCGCGGCAGCGGTGGACAGGACTGTTGGTCGTGATTACTGCATCAACACGGTGCCAGCCGTTCCTTTCGGCATAAAAGACATCCTCTGCCACGGAAACTATTTCGTATTCGAACACCACCCGGGACGGAGGCAGGCCGATGGAGGGCATCACCAGGTATTGCTGGTCAAAACGGGCCACTTTCCCGATCTGTTCAGGCCGCAGCCTGCCTTCCGGCGTAAAAAAGAAATCTTTGCTGTTGACCGCATAGGCACCGTAAAAAGCGGAAAATGTCGCCGCCCGGGTATCAAAATAAGCTGCACTTTTGCCGCCCCGGACAAACCCGCCAAAATAGTAAATTATACTGAGCTCAAGCCCTTCCTCCCCGCCCGCAAAGCGGGCAAAGCTTTCTTTGGCATTAAAATAAAGGGCAAAGGGGTAAAATGCTTCCTTTTCCACCTTCCCCCCGGGTATGCGCAGGGGGATGTCACGGAAAAGTCCCGTCCGGTGGTAGTATCTGCTCACAGGAAACATCACTGCATAACTGCGCAGCGGGTAAAAACCCAGCCAATAGACTGCTGCTGTTGTGAGGACTACGGCAACAATCAGGATACGGAGTTTTTTCACTGCATCAACCGCCTTTTCAACCTTTCTTCAGTGACAGGATGCGGTGCCGGTGTCTGTCAGTAGAGCATATCTTTTCTGCCGAAAACAAGCACTGTGAGCAGAAAAAATGCCAGGGCACACAAGGCAGGGAAGGCAAAAAAGTCACACAAGCCTGTTATCCCCGCCGCATAATCCGTCAGAACCGGCACTGTGTTAAAGTATGAAGTAAGCAGGAACGGTCGAATTTCATCCGCAAGCAGCATGAGCATGCTGGCAGACATAAATATACCGGCGGCAATGCCCGTAACTGCCGCACTGCTGTTTATCAGCACGGCAAGAAACATAACCAGCTGGCTGAAAGCAAGCTGGGGCAGCGCCGCTGCCAGATACGAAAGAAAAGTGATGGCAATGCCCTGGCCTGTGGTAAAGGCAACACCGCGCAGCATAAATTCGCCGCCCCAGCCGAAAAGCAGCGTTCCCACGGCATAACCGAGCAGCATGGCAAAAAGCAAAAGCCCCAGGATGACTGTCAACAGAAAAATGACTTTTGCCGTTATTACTTTGAAACGTGTTACAGGATGGAGCAGGGAAAGTGCCAACAGGCCTGCAGTATGCTCCTCTGTTACAATCTCTGCAACCAGAATCAGCAAAAAAAGCGGCAAAGCAAAAGAAACCAGCAGCCCGAACATGGTCAGGGGGTAGACCTGTCCGTTAAGTGTCCTCATGTTGAGAAAAAGTGTCATTACCACCGGCAACAACTGTATCGTCGCCACCACCAGCAGGAAAAATGGCAGCTTTTTATTATTTACCAGTTTCAGCCATTCGTTTTTCAGCAAACCGCTCATACTGATTCCTCCCCATATGTTCGTTCCATAAAAAAATCTTCCAGGGAGTTTTTTCTGGGCACAAGGTAGCGCACCGGGACATTGCCTTCAACCAACATTTTATTCAGCTCCACACTGCTTCCCAGCTCCAGGTCGACAATAAGCTTGCCCGCTTCCAGCCTTCTTTTTCTGACAAAAGGCACATTTTCAAGTGCCAGGTAGGCTTTGTCAGGCTGTTCTGTATATATTTCCACTGTTTCCGTGTCGCAGGCCAGCAGTTCTTCTATCTTTCCCGCAAGCAGCAGCCTGCCGCTTTTAATAATAGCGATTTTGTCACAAACCTGCTCCACCTCATGCAGCAGGTGGCTGGTAATAAAAAAGGCAATCCCCCGGCGCCGCAGCCTGTCAATCAGTGCCCGCATTTCAATTATCCCCTGTGGGTCCAGGCCGTTCATGGGCTCATCAAGAAAAACCAATTCCGGGTCATTCACCAGGGCACGTGCTATCCCCAGCCGCTGCTTCATGCCGAGGGAATAGGCGCCTGTTTTGGTATGTGCATGCCCGGCCATTCCGGTCAGTGCCAGTACTTCATCAATCCGCTCTCCGGGCACTTCGGGGTGCAGGTTCCTGACCAGCTGCAGGTTCTGCCGTCCGGTTAAATTCGGAAAGAATTTCGGGGTCTCCACCACCGCTCCCACCCGGGCAATGGCACGGGTAAAAGCACCCCGCACCGGATGGCCGCAAATCCGGATTTCACCCCCATCCGGGCGGACAAGGCCCAGAATAATACGGATTAAAGTTGTTTTTCCTGCCCCGTTGGGGCCGAGAAAGCCAAAAACTTCTCCCCGGGCTACCTGCAAAGTTATTTGCCGCAGGACTTGTTTGCTGCCGAATTTTTTGCTTATTTGTTTCACTTCCAGAACAGGACTTCCCATTACAATACTTTCCTTTCCGCGCTTTAACAGCTGTTTATTATCAATTCTGCACCTCTTTCTGCCTTCCTGCACAAAGAAGTGATTATAACGGGCCGGGAACACATTAATACATTATGAAGATGTACATCCTATAAAGGAAACATGTTGCAATACAAAGAAATATAAAACAACAATAATCTCAAGGAGGGATGGAAATGCCAACTGAAATTAAAAAAGATATTTTCTGGGTAGGCTGCGTAGACTGGAATATCCGCTATTTTCACGGCCCCATGTACACAACACACAGGGGAACAACTTACAACGCCTATCTCATTCAGGATGACGAACCTACGTTGATTGATACTGTATATACTCCTTTTTCCGGCCGGTTGTTGGACAATATCCGGGAAGTAATGGATCCGGCCAGTCTCAAATATGTGGTGGTCAACCACGTGGAGATTGACCACTCCGGTGCATTGCCCGCGGTGATGGAAGCCGCGCCCCGGGCGACCATCATCTGCTCCCCCAAGGCTGCGCCCGCGCTGGACAAGCATTTTAACGGCAAGTGGAAAAAGAAGATTGTCAAAACCGGTGATACAGTTTCTATCGGCAGGCATACCCTTAGCTTTGTGGAAGCCCCCATGCTCCACTGGCCCGACAGTATGTTTACTTACATTCCGGAACAAAAACTGCTGCTGCCAAACGACGCCTTCGGTCTGCACCTTGCTTCTTCACACCGTTTTGACGATGAGGCGGACATGGCGGTCGTAATGCAGGAGGCACAGAAATATTATGCCAATATCCTGCTGCCTTTCAGTCCCCTGGTACTGAAAAAAATTGATGAAGTGGTGAAGATGGGAATTGAAATAGACATGATTGCTCCCAGCCACGGCATCATCTGGCGCAGCAATCCGGATAAAATTATAACCGCCTATCTTGACTGGGCCGGGGGAACAAAGCGCAAAAAGGCCGTCGTTGTCTACGATACAATGTGGGGCAGCACCGATAAAATGGCGTACGCCATAATTGATGGTTTGACGGAGAGCGGTATGGAAGTAAAAGCATTTCGGATGTCTGTCAGTGACCGCAACGATGTGATTGCCGAAGTCATTGATTCCGAACTGGTGGTAATGGGCTCCCCTACCGTCAACCGTGAATTTATGCCTTCCCTCTCCGCCTTTCTGGATGACCTGACAGGCCTGAAACCGCGTGGAAAAAGGGCGGCTCTTTTTGGTTCCTCCGGTTGGAGCAGGGGCGCAACGGACAAAATGGCGGCACGCGTCAAAGAAGCTGGTTTTACCCTTCTGGAGGAAATGATGGAGGTGTACTGGGTCCCCGGCCCAGAAGAGCTGGAGCAATGCCGTGCCTTCGGCAGAAAGCTGGGTGGCGGCTATACCGGAAATTAAAAAAAAGGCTGTAACGATAAGCGTTACGGCCTTTTTTTTACAGCCTGCTGTTTTAACCCGTACCGGGTTACAGTTACAGTGCCGCTTTTCAGCCCATCCCTCCCTGAGCACTGGGACAGATATCACAGGCGCTTGCAGGTGAGCTGCCTTTGTTCAGGTTAAATTTATAAACCTCCTGCAGTGACCGGCTCCTGCACTCCGGACAGGTAACACTGTTTTTGTCGGCGCTTTTGATAAAAACTTCAAAATTGGCTCCACAGGATTTGCAGTTGTATTCATAAGTGGGCATTCTGACACCTCCTCGCGCATACCTATATAGGGTATAAATTAATTGTACGTGAGAAGATCTCACCTGTCAAGTTTCCTGCCGTGCCAAAAGTTCCAATGCTTTTCGCACAATGTTCTCCACTGTAAATCCGTATTTTTCCATCAGCACTTCTCCGGGTGCGGAAGCCCCAAACTGTTCCATGGCAATAACTGCGCCTTCACTGCCGGTAAACTGCAGCCAGCCCAGGGAGCAGCCCGCTTCCACGGCAAGCCGTTTTTTGACGGCGGCAGGAAGCACTTCCTCGCGATAGGCTTCATCCTGTGCCATAAATAATTCCCAGCTAACCATGCTGACAACACGTGCATCCACGCC
>DUUE01000158.1 GCA_012841735.1 Bacillota bacterium
ATGACGGGGTTTTTTTAATCGAAAAATTCCTGGATTCAGATGGGGTAATTTTCGGTGCTCCGGTTTACTCGCTTACACCACCGAGCATATTTTTTGTTTTTCGCGATCGGGTTTTGGGGCCAAAGATGGATGTAGCGAGTAAGGAAGTTTTTGGGCGTGAGCCTGACTTTGCGAGAGGACGTTTTAGAGAACGACCTGGAGCGCTGATCAGTGTCGGCGGGGCTCGCACAGCACACTGGGCCTCTCTGGGATTATGCAATCTTTACACAGCCATATTTTCTGCTCAGGTGAAGATTGTGGATATGATGAACGTGACGCGCGTTGCCCATGCCGGTGCTGCGACGGTGAGGGATGACTATATGGAAAGGGCGAGAAGCCTGGGGCGAAATTTAGCGAATGCAATTCTTACCGGCGATTTTTCCTATTGCAAGGAGGCACCCCAGGGGCTTTGCCCCAGTTGTCATCTCAATGATGTCAAATGGATACTGGACGAGCAAATTGTTGAGTGCCTTGTTTGTGGTATAAGGGGCAAGATCATTGTCCAAAATGGCATCGTGTCTGTAGAATGGCTTCCTGATGATGAGGAGCAAAACAAGCTGACAGTTAAAGGTAAAATTACTCACCTGAAAGAGATTGTTGACGAGATGAAAAATTATTATGAGCCGGTTAAAGAGGAGGCACTAGCCCGCCTGGAAAAATTCAAAAACTACAATAATTGTATTGTGAAGTCACCTACCAAAGAAGCAAGAAGAGCTGAGAGGAGAAATACTTCAGGAAGTGAACTATGAAGCGTAAACTAAAAAAATGAATTATTATTGGAGATGGGGAAAATTTAGAAGCTAGAGTTAAAATCCCTATCAAATGAAAGGTTCATACATACCGGGTACCTTAGTTTAATGGATTGTTATTCTGCACGGTAACGTGTAAACTTTGGAACCGCCGTATACCGAACGGTAGGTACGGTGGTGTGGGAGGTCGGCTACCCAAGTAATGGGTAGCCTTCTACCCGATTGCGTTGTTATGCTTAATATATACATGGAATCAGTTGCCCCATAAGATCCAAGTGCCCTTTATTAAATATCTTGAAACTCTGTTCTGGCAATGATATCATCTTGCAGTTCCTTGGGCAGGTCGATAAAATACGCGCTGTATGTCGCTACCCTGACTAGCAGATCTCTATACTGTTCAGGGTGTTTTTGAGCCTCTTTTAGTATGTCACCGCTCACGATATTAAACTGGGCCAGGTATCCACCGCTTTCAAAGAACGTTCTCAAAAGGGTAACAAATTTTTTCATTTTAGCTTGGTCCTTGAGAGAATCGGGATGGAATCTCATATTAAGCACAGAGCCGCCGCTAATTTTGGTAGAATCTATTTTGGCAACCGAACTTAATGTGGCTGTCGGCCCGCTATTGTTCCTTCCCTGATGGGGGGATAAGCCTCCCTCAGATAGCGGTTCTCCAGCTTTCCTTCCATCTGGCAGTGCTCCCACTGATTTCCCAAACGGTAAATTTGCTGTAACTGAAGAAGCGGCCAGAATAAATTTTTCTCCGCGAAAGC